>DAOSER010000088.1:0-8572 GCA_035363235.1 Methanoculleus sp. | reverse complement strand
CCGTCGTCCCCTCGATCCAGCCCTCGATCCACCAGCCGTCGAGGACGCTGAAGTTGATCACGCCGTTCAAGGCGGCCTTCATGCCGCTCGTCCCGCTCGCTTCGTATGGCGGAAGCGGCGTGTTCAGCCAGACATCCACCCCGGCGGTCATCAGGGCCGCGACATCCATCGTGTAGTTCTCGAGGTAGACACCCGTCACCTCCCCCTCAAGGTCGCGCAGGGCGTCGTGGACCGCGCGGATCTCCTGCTTGCCGACAGCGTCCGCCGGATGGGCCTTCCCGGCGAAAACGAGCTGGATCGCTCCCCGCCTGCCGGCCTCCCGCAGTTTTTCAAGGTCCGAGAAGAGCAGGGTTGCCCGCTTGTAGGCCGCCGCCCGCCGGGCGAACCCGATCGTGAGGGCGTGGGGGTCCAGGTCCACACCGTTTTTCTCCCTGACGTAGTCCACCAGGGCCTGCTTTGCCTGCCGGTGGGCGTGCCTGATATCCTCGTGCGGGATCGCATCGACCCTGACGAGCAGCTCCGGCTCCTGCGCCCAGCCCGCGATGTAGCGGTCGTAGAGGCCCCGGAACGGCACCGATGTCCACGTATGCGGGTGGACGCCGTTCGTCACCGCACGGATGTGAAAGGCCGGGAAGAGCCGACGCGAGAAGTTCATGTGCGCCGTGGTCACGCCGTTAATGTATTTGCTCAGGCGGAATGCGAGGGTTGCGAGTGCAAGTCCGTCATCGCTGATGTACTTATCGAGCAGTTCCGGCGGGATCTCGCTGGCCAGCAGATGGAGCACCATATCCCGCGGAAATGTCTCGAACGCCACCGCCACCGGCGTGTGGGTGGTGAAGATGCACTGCGTCTGCACCTTCTCCTCATCCATCCCCGGCCGCCTGAGGAGTTCGAGGGTGAGGAGGCTTGAGTGGCTCTCGTTGATGTGGTACTTGCCGACCCTGATATCCAGCGCGGCAAGCATCCGGGCCCCGCCGATCCCGAGCACGATAGCCCGTTTCAGGCGGTGCTCCTGGTCGCCGGCATAGAGGTGATCGGTTATCTCCCGGTCTTCGGGTGCGTTCTCCGGGAGGTCGGTATCGAGGAAGAAGACCGGCACGAGGCCGCCGACGGGGCTCCAGTGATCGTAGAGCCAGGCCCGGATCGCGACGTTGGCGTCTCCTATCCGCACGGTCACCCGCCGGGGAAGTTCCCGCATGTGCTTCTTCGGGTCCCACTCATCCGCAGAATCGATCTGGTCGCCTTCCGGGGTCAGCCGCTGCCGCACGTAGCCTTTCCGGTTGATGAGCGTCACCGCGACCATCGGGATGAGGAGATCGGCGCTCGACCGGATGACGTCCCCGGCAAGCACGCCGAGACCGCCGCTGTAGGTCGGGATATTGCTCTCGATGCCGATCTCCATCGAGAAGTAGGCGATCTTCTCGCCCCGGATGAACGTATCCCTGCAGAGTTCGCTCGAGAAATAGTAGGTCCCGCCCCGAACCTCCACTGAGTACTTCGCCTTTTTTGGGTCCACCGGCATCCCGCAGACAGGGTCCCTCGCCGCCATGCGCCTGCATCCCCCGGACATCATATGAACCTGCCGCCACACAGGGTTTTGGGGCGGGTTATGTAGCGCTACTCGCATACACCCATGGCCCGGTTGCCACCTGGTATCGCCACGCACTGCTCCAGGAGGCCGGGCGGGGCAGGGATTTTGGGGTGGGACTTACGGGTACCCGCCTGCAGAGAGAGGGGTTACAGCAAATCGCCCCTCACGGGGAGGGGGAAACCCCCTCCCCGGTCCCCTCCCCCAATGGCGATAGCCACCACGGTCCACTGCATCGGGACAAGCCCGGGGAAGAACCGGGTCTAGAGCCGCACACAGACACGGCTTCCCACTGGGTATCCCCACGCACTGCCCCCGCCCCTGGGGAGGGGTGCGACGGGTCGTAGAGCCGGAGCATGAGCACCGCAGGTGCGAATGAGGAGGCCGCAGGCCGGGCGGGGTGGGGGGTTGCCGCCGAGGGAGATCCTCAATGGCGATATCCACCACAGTCTACTGCTACATCGGTGGGGCGGGCGAAGATAACCCCACAAACATACCGGGTCCGGCAAGGCGGCATCTATATACGATCCCATCAAGAGGGGCGAGCGGGAGAACCATGGAGCGTCAGGAGATCGGCACCGATAAGGCCCGGGATATGGCTATCGACGATCTCTACCAGGCTCTCTCATCCCGGCGGGAAGGCCTCGCCCAGTCCGAGGCGGCGAACCGCATCCAGAGGTTCGGCTACAACGAGATCCCCGAGAAGGAGGAGAGCCCGGTCAAAAAGTTCCTGCGCTACTTCTGGGGCCCCATTCCGTGGATGATCGAGGCGGCGCTCGTCATATCCGCCGTCATCGGGCGCTGGGAGGACTTCGCGATCATCTTCGCCCTCCTCCTCATCAACGCGGTCGTCGGTTTCTGGCAGGAGCGCCAGGCAGGCAACGCCATCGCCATGTTAAAGAAGAAGCTTGCACTCGAGGCGAGGGTGCTTCGCGACGGCAAGTGGCAGAAGATCACCGCACGCGACCTCGTCCCCGGCGATATTGTCCGGGTACGGAACGGAGATGTCATCCCTGCCGACATCAAACTCGTCGAGGGGGACTTCCTCTCGGCCGACGAGTCCGCCCTCACCGGGGAGTCGATGCCGGTTGATAAACACGCTTCAGACATCGCTTACTCCGGCTCCACCGTCAAACAGGGCGAGATGACCGCGCTCGTGGTGGCTACGGGAGGGAAGACCTTCTTTGGCAGGACCGCCCGGCTCGCCGGGGAGGCGGCGACGGCGAGCCATTTCCAGAAGGCCGTCGCCCGGATCGGCGACTACCTGATCGTGCTCGCGATCGCCCTTGTCACCGTGGTCTTCATCGTCTCGCTCATCAGGCATGAGAGCATCCTTGAAACCCTCCAGTTCGCGCTCGTCCTGATCGTGGCGGCGATCCCCGCGGCGATGCCGGCCGTTCTCTCGATCACCATGGCCGTGGGGGCGACGGCGCTTGCGCGGAAGGAAGCCATCGTCAGCAGACTCGTCGCCATCGAAGAGATGGCCGGGGTGGACGTCCTCTGCTCGGACAAGACCGGGACGATCACCGAGAACAAACTCACCCTCGCCGAGGTCGTCCCGTTCGGGGGGTTCGGGAAGGACGACGTGATCCTCGCCGCGATCCTCGCTTCCCGCGAGGAGGACCAGGACCCCATTGATATTGCGATCATCGACTCAAAGGAAGCGCAGGGTCTCAAGGATCAGCTCAAGGCCTATACCGTCACCGGCTTCAAGCCCTTCGATGCGGTGATAAAGCGTACCGAGGCCACTGTCCAGGGCGGCGACGGCCGGGAGTTCTCGGTCGCAAAGGGTGCACCGCAGGTGATCCTCGCCCTCGCCGGCGGGGGGAAAGACCTTACCGAGACGATCGACCGCTTCTCCGAAACCTTCGCGAAGAAAGGCTACCGGATGCTCGGCGTCGCACGGAGCGACACTCCCGGCACCTGGACCTACGCCGGCGTCCTCGCCCTCCACGACCCACCCCGCGATGACTCCGCGGCGACCATCAAGACGGCGGTGGATATGGGGCTCGACGTCAAGATGGTCACCGGCGACCACGTGGCGATCGCTCGGGAGGTCGCGCGGGAAGTGAACCTCAGGACCGATATCGCCACCGCCGATGCTTTCATAAAGGAGAGCGACCCGAAAGCCGCGGAGATCGTCGAGGAGGCTGCCGGGTTCGCCGAGGTCTTCCCGGAACACAAATACCGGATCGTCTCCCTCCTCCAGTCCCGGGGGCACATCGTCGGCATGACCGGAGACGGCGTGAACGACGCCCCCGCTCTCAAAAAGGCGGACGTCGGGATCGCGGTCGCGGGAGCCACGGATGCAGCGAAGTCGGCGGCCGCGATCGTCCTCACAAAGCCCGGACTCTCAGTGATCATCGACGCGATCAAAGAGAGCCGGATGATCTTTCAGCGCATGAGCCACTACGTCACCTACCGGATCGCCGAGACCATCCGCGTCCTCTTCTTCATCACCCTCTCGATCCTGATCTTCGGGTTCTTCCCGATAACCGCCCTGATGATCGTCCTCCTTGCCCTCTTAAACGACATACCGATCATGACCATCGCCTGGGACAACGTCCTCTACTCCCGGTCCCCCGAACGGTGGAAGATGCGCGAGATCCTCACCCTCGCGACGATCATCGGGTTTGTGGGCGTCGTATCCTCGTTTACCATGCTCGCCATCGCACAGGGTCCGCTCAACCTCCCCCTGGAGGTCATCCGGTCGCTCATCTTCCTCAAACTCGCGGTTGCCGGCCACCTCACCGTCTTCGTCGCCCGCACCCGGGGCCCGTTCTGGTCCGTCCGGCCCGCACCGGTCCTGCTCGGGGCGGTGATCGTCACGCAGACGGTCGCGACCCTGATCACCGTCTACGGGGTATTCATAGAACCCATCGGCTGGCCGCTTGCGGCGTTCGTCTGGGTCTACGCGCTCATCTGGGCGCTTGTGATCACGGACCCGGTGAAGGTCTACGCTTACCGCCTCATCGACCGCGGCAGCATACCGTTTGTCCGGTGAGGGATATCCCTCACCGGGGCACCGGGGCCGCTATTTTCGCCTTCGCGAGCCGCTCTTCCGCCTCCGCCACCCGGAGGGTGATCTTGAGGATCGCATCGGGCTCGACCGATATCGAGTCGATTCCCTGCTCCACCAGGAAGTCGGCGAACTCCGGATAGGTGCTCGGCGCCTCGCCGCAGAGCCCGCTGTGCCGATGGTTCCGCCGGCAGCCCTCCACGGCCATCGCGACCATCCTTTTAACGGCCGGGTCGCGCTCGTCGAAGGCCCCGCCCACGACCGCCGAGTCGCGGTCGATGCCGAGGACGAGCTGGGTCAGGTCGTTTGAGCCGATCGAGAACCCGTCGAAGTACTCGCTGAATGCATCTATCTCGACGACGTTGCTCGGCACCTCGCACATCTGGTAGACCTGGAGACCGTTCTCACCCCGGCGCAGATCGTTCTTTTCGAGCTCCTCGATGACTCTCTTTGCCTCCTCCGCCCGGCGGCAGAATGGGATCATGATGATCAGGTTCGCGAGGCCCATCACTTCTCTCACCCGCTTCAGCGCCCGGCACTCGAGGCTGAATCCCTCCCGGTAGCGCTCGTCGTAGTAGCGGGAGGCACCGCGGAAGCCGAGCATCGGGTTTGCCTCCTTCGGCTCGAAGTAGGTCCCGCCGAGGAGGCTCGCGTACTCGTTCGTCTTGAAGTCGCTCGTCCGGACGACGACGGGGTTCGGGTAGAACGCCGCGGCGATGGTCCCGACCCCCTCCGCGAGCCTCTCGGCGAAGTACTCCTCACCGTTCGGGTAGCCGTAGGTGAGGTCCGCGATCGATTGCCGGACGGATTCGTCCTCGACCCGTTCGGAGTGGACGAGCGCCATCGGGTGGACCTTGATGTAACTGCTGATGATGAACTCCATCCGGGCGAGACCGATGCCGTCGTTCGGGACCATCGCCAATCCGAAGGCCGCGTCGGGGTTGCCGAGATTCATCATCACCTCGGTCTTCGGCCGCCGCAGGTCCGAGAGCCGGGTCCTCTCAACGTGGAACGGGAGGACTCGATCGTAGACGAACCCCTCCTCCCCCTCGGCACAGCTGACCGTCACCTCGCGACCCGTCGGGACCTTCTCGGTCGCGTCGCCCGTCCCGACGATCGCAGGGATGCCGAGTTCCCGGCTGACGATCGCGGCGTGGGATGTCCGCCCGCCCCGGTTCGTCACGATGGCGGCGGCCACCCTCATGACGGGCTCCCAGTCCGGCGTGGTGGTGTCGGAGATCAGGACCTCCCCCGGCTTGAACTCGGAGAGACGGCTGACATCGGTGATGACCCGGGCCTTCCCGGCAGCAATCCTGTCCCCTATACTCTTTCCTGTGGCGAGCACCTCTCCGCGCTCATCGAGGATGTAGGTCTCGAGGACATCCCCTGTCTTCTGCGACTGCACCGTCTCGGGCCGGGCCTGGACGATGAAGAGTTCCCCGGTCTCGCCGTCTCTGGCCCACTCGATATCCATCGGCACCGGTTTTCCGGCCTTTGCCGAGTAGTGATCCTCGATCGTGAGCGCATACCCGGCAAGCGTCAGGACATCGTTGTCGTCGATACAGAACTTCTTCTGGTCAGATTCGGGGACATCGACCCGCCGGGTGACCTCCTTCGCACCCCCCTGGCCGTAGATCAGTTTTACCCGCTTCTCCCCGACATTCTTCCTGACGATGGCCCGGTAGCCCTTCCGGAACGTCGGTTTGAAGACGTAGAACTCGTCGGGGTTGACGGCGCCCTGGACGATCATCTCACCAAGCCCGTAGGAGCCGGTGATGAGGACGACGTCCCGGAAACCGGTGTCGGTGTCGAGCGTGAATATGACGCCGCTCGATGCGAGATCGGAGCGGACCATCTTCATGATCCCGACCGAGAGGGCGACCTTGAAGTGGTCGAAACCGTTGTCCTCCCGGTAAGCGATCGCCCGGTCGGTGAAGAGGGAGGCGAGGCACCGGATGTAGGCCTCCCGGAGCGCCTGGTAGCCGCGGATGTTCAAGTAGGTCTCCTGCTGGCCCGCAAACGAGACCGTCGGGAGATCCTCGGCGGTGGCGCTCGACCGGACGGCGACATCGGCATCGGGCCCGTACTCGCCGGAGAGCATGTCGTAGGCGGCCTTGATCTCGCCCCAGAGGTCATCCGGGATCCCGGCCGAGAGGATGAGATCGCGGGCCCGCCTCCCTCGCTTCGCGAGGTCGGCAACGTCGCTCCGGTCGAGGTCGGCGAGCGTCTCTTTAAGGTCGTCGAGGATGCCCGCGGATGTAAGGACATGCCGGTAGCCTTCGGCGGTCACGGCGAACCCATCGGGGATCTTCACGCCCTTCGGGGTCAGTTCGCTATACATCTCGCCGAGCGATGCGTTCTTCCCGCCGACCAGGCCGACGTCTTCGTTTCTGACGTCGATAAACCAACGAATATACTTCGCGTCCTGCTTCATGCTCCCCCTCCTGCCGGCGCCTCTGCCGGCACCCGGTAGGTCCCGGCGACGACGTTCTGCGGGTTCCCGGCAAAGAAGGTTTTTATGTTCTCGATGCTTGCATCAAGGATCCGATCGACCGCCTCCCGCGTGTTGAAGGCGTTGTGCGGCGAGAGGATCGCCTTATCGGAGTGGAGAAGAGAGAAACTCGCGAGGGCATCCCGGAGTTCCTCCGCCGACGCTTCATCCGCCCCGGTAAACTCCTCCTCGATCCAGACCTGCTCCCCCTCAAAGGTATCGAGCGCGACACCCCCGAGACGGCCTTCGCGGAGGGCGTCCGCGACCGCCCGCGTGTCCACCACGCCGCCCCGGGAGGTGTTGACGAGGAGCGCGGTCTTCTTGATGAGCCGCAGCCGCTCGGCGTCGATAAGGTGGTGGGTGGCCTCCGTGTAGGGGACGTGCAGGCTGATGATGTCCGCTTCCCGTAATAGATCGTCGATCGCCATGTAGCGAACACCGTACTCCTCTGTAAGGGCCGGGTTCGGTTTCAGGTCGTAGGCGATCACCTCCATCTCCGCTGCACGGGCGAGGCGGACGAGGTGCGAGCCGATGCGCCCGGTGCCGATCAGGCCGAGGGTTTTGCCGGCAAGGTCCATCCCCGCGAGCCCGGCCCGCGAGAAGTCGCCCCGCTCGACTCGCGCAAATGTCGGCCTGAACTTCCGGGCAAGGGCCAGGATGAGGCCGAACGCGAACTCCGCCACGGTGGTCTCACCATAGTGCGGCACGTTACAGACAGCGATGTTCCTCTCCCGGCAGGCGACGAAGTCGATATGATCAAACCCGGTGGACATGGCGGCGATCACCTTGAGGTCCGGCAGCCGGTCGAGTACCTCCCGGGTGACGCGCGAGAGGACGAAGACCCCGATGCCCTCGGCGCCGCGGGCAAGCGACACGTTCTCGATCGTGAGCGGTTCAGTGTGCAGAGTGAGGTCGTAGCCGCTCGGGCCGGCGAACGCTCTCCAGATAACATCCTGTTCGTGCTCATCGAGGCCGAAGAAGGCGAGTTTTACCATGGATCACCCACCTCATTCCCGGGACGCCATGTAGGAGGCGATATCGACCATCCTCTTTGCGTAGCCGAACTCGTTGTCGTACCAGACCAGGACCCGGGCCATCTTTCCGCCGACGACGCCCGTGGATCGCCCGTCGATAATGCCCGAGTGCGGGTCGCCGATGATATCGGCCGATACGATCGGGTCGTCGGTGTAGGCGAGGTATCCCTTCATCTCCCCCTCCGCCGCCTGCTTCATCGCGGCGTTCACTGCATCGACCGTCGTCTCCCGTTTCAGTTCCGCGGCGATATCGACGACCGACCCGTCGGGGATGGGAGCCCGGATCGCTATCGCGTCCATCCTCCCGGTGAGCTCGGGGAGGACCCGCGTGGTGGCGACGGCGGCGCCGGTCGTCGTCGGGATGAGCGAGACGGCCGCGGCGCGACCCCGGCGGGGTTTCTTTGTGGCCCGGTCGACCAGCGCCTGGGTGGCGGTGTAGG
>DAOSER010000087.1:0-8582 GCA_035363235.1 Methanoculleus sp. | reverse complement strand
CCCCGGGCGGTATTGACGATGATCATCATCCCGAGGAGCAGGAAGATCGTCCCGAAGTCGACGTGCTCGAGGAGCGCCTCCCAGGGGACGATCCCGACGAAGACCACGATCGCCGCCCCGAGCATGGCGGCAACCGCCCGGTGGATCCGCTCGTCGACGATCAGGGCGTAGGTGAAGAGAAAGACCGCTACTGCGATCAGCGCAACAGTATCCATCCATCACCGTCAGTAGATGAGCGCAGGGGTCTCCACCCGCTGGCAGATCCGCAGGACGATCGGGCTGATCGAAGCGTCGGTCGACTCTCCATCGGCATAGCGGCGGCAGAGCGCGACCATGTCGTGGTTCTTCGCCATCCGTACGACATCGTCGCCCTTATGCCCGACAAACATCCGTGTCTGGGTGGAAAAGCCGTGTTCTTCAAGCTTTGCTGCGGTTCGTTCAAGGAGTTTCCGGCCGTAGTCTTCCTTCTTTGTCCGGAACTCCTCCGTTGATTCACGGTCGAGCGCCCGCTCGAGAAGATCGACCACCCCGGCATCGGTAATGTAGGCGAGCGAGATGGTGGCATCGTAGGCGGAAAGGACATCGATGGCTTCATCGGGGATGTCGTGGACAAAGAAATCGAGCGGTATCAGGATGGACCTGACCTCCGGGATGAGCACCTCTTCTTCGGTCAATAGGAACTCACTATACTCCTTGAGGACCGATTCGTAGCGCTTCCCGACGATATCTTTGAATTTTCGCTGGATCAAGGATGAAGAGTACCCCATTATAATACACTTCTAACGTTTCCCGATAAGGTCGTTTAATACTTTTGTTCGCTCCATACTGCACCCACCTCGCGTCGAAAAGCCGTAAGACGCTCTCCCGGCGAGGGTTATCGGCAGCGGGGGTCACCGCATAAAGGACGCTTCGGGTCTTCCCGTCACCCCTCTCTCCGCGACGCGAGCGCCTCCCTGCAGGCCGGACAGAGCATCTTCCTCTTCCGGTCCAGTTCGTCAAGCGTCCGCGGCCGGAACATGACGCACTCCGGGTCTTCACAGTGGCCGAGCCCGAGGAGGTGCCCGAGTTCGTGTGCTCCTTCTTTTGCGGTCCGGTCGATAAGGTCTGCGTCGTCCGGCATCCTGCCGTAGTAGCCGTTTCCGAGGCGGGCGGTCGAGACGACGGCGACGCCGCATGCCGGTCTCGCAAGACCGAAGACGAAGTCGCACCCGTTGACGTAGAGGTCGCGAGAGGTGACGAGCAGCAGGGGGCCATCGATATCGTACCTGCGCGTGATGGTGTCCTGCAGGCGGTCCAGGATCTTTTGAGCATCGTGCTGGTCGCGGTTCCGGTCGTAGCCGTCGATGAGGAACGGATATTCGACGAGCCCGGGGTCCTTCCCGAGGATCATCGCGATCATTCTGGCGGTCGGGAGTTCGATACCTCCCGGTGCCTGCGGGTCCCAAAGGATATTGATGCCCATTACCTAATCTCTGGGTAATGTGTCGGTATAAACATATTGAACGGAGTATCGGGGAATATATCGCGAGCCGCTACCGGCGGGCCGTGGAAGTGGGTATCGGCAACAACCCCGAGGCCGCAAGGCTGCTCAAGGCTGCCGGGGCTCTCATGCTCTGCACCGACATCAGGCCCGGCATCCGGCATGACGGGCTTACTGTGGTTGCCGATGACATCTTCGAGCCGGATCTCCGGCTCTATGAGGGTGCTGACCTGATCTACGCCGTGCGCCCCGGTGTGGAGATGGTCCCGCCGCTGATCGCGCTTGCCGGCCGGATCGACAGCGACCTCCTGGTCTATCACCTGGGCTGTGAGATCTACGGGGACGGCGGCGAGGTCGTGGACTGCGGCCCGGTGCTCCTCCACCGCTACCGCCGCCGTCCTTAAAATAGCGTCGCCTGGCCGGGGGGCGGGTCCCGCCGCGATTCTCCGGTATCGGCGGGCGGGTCGTCTTTGGTTTTTTTGCCTTTGCCGGGGACCTTCTCTCTGGCGGAGACCTTTTTCGCCTTCGCCTTCTCCTCTTTTGCCACGTCTTTGACCACCTTCGCGGCACGAGTTTTGTCGTGGATGAAGAGGTTCAGTTCGTCGGCGTCGAGCTCGAATTCACGGACGTACCTTGCAGGGTCCTGCTCGACCAGGATGCTGATCGCGGTGAAGAAGTCTTCACGCAGCGCGTCCTGTGGTATATGCGTCATCTCGCTGAGTTTTCGGGCGAGGCCGGCCCGGACCGTTTTTTGCTTCTTCGACGCCCCCATCTTCTGCCAGCGCGACGGCGGCATGATGCGGCCGTGGACGCCATGCCCGCCGGCGGCATCAGCGACGCCGAGGAGCATGACCGCGTTCGCGTAGCGCCAGAGGGTGTAGTACTGCCGCCGGTAGGTCCGGCCGATGTACTCGTCTGCTCTCGCTATGCAGGCGTAGCCCTTCGCCCGGGAAGCAGGATCGGGTATATTCAGGTTCCCCTCGAGCCACTGCTCGATGGCGTCGGGGGTGTCCTCGACCTCCACCGCCATGCGGAGCAGGTCGGCGTCCCTCCGCCCCTTAAAGACTCCCCCGACGAGTTCAAAGATAGTAGACCGCTCGTCTTTTGCGGAGGTGTGGACGTCACCGGCGAGAAGACGCTCCTTCCCGATCGCCGCGGCGTAGAGCATGTTCACCGCGGCCCGCATATCGCCGCCGGCACGTTCGGCGATCGCATCAAGCGCGGCAGGATCGCATGCCACGCCCTCTGCGGCACAGATCTGGCGGAGGCGGGGGAGGATCGAGCGGGCCTGGAGCGCCCGGAACTGTACCGGCTCCGTGACCGCCTTGAGCTCTCTTGAGAGAGCGTAGTAGTCGTTTGCGATCAGGATGATCGGCTGCCTGGACGCCGCGATGATCTCCACGATCGCCTTCGCCCCGCCCCGGTCGGCCTGCCCATGCAGGTTGTCGGCCTCGTCAAGCAGGATGAGCTTATGCTTCGCGCCGGAGAGACTGGCCGTGGTGGAACCCGCGCCCGCCACTCTCTCGAGGGCTGATTTGGTCCGCTGGTCTGAGGCGTTCAGTTCCACCACCTCCCAGTCCATTTCGTTTGCAAGGGCGTAGGCGCTCGAGGTCTTGCCGATACCGGGTTTCCCGTACAGGACGAGCGGCTTCTTCTGCCGCGACCAGTTCTGCGCCCACTCGTACATTTGCCTGACGGCGCTGGAGTTCCCCACAACGTCCTGGAGACGCTGCGGCCTGTACTTCTCCACCCAGTCCATACCGATCTATTCGACGCGGCGCATCAAAAATACCACCCCGGTGCGGATGCAGGGGCCGTTCCCGGGACACGCCAAAACAGGGTCGTATCCGCCCCGCCGGGTGCCTGCATAAGCCCGCTTCCCGTTCAGGGTCGGCCGGCACTCTTTCACTGTGATCGGTCCTCAAAGCAGAGTGCATAATACCTGTGAATCAAATATATTATCTTTGATGAGGCAGAATACCATAAAGAAACGTGGAGTGTTGGTGTTCTTGTGGTGAAGGATTGCTCCACCGATACGGTAGCACAGGCCGTCAGGGAATACGAGGGCGTTACCCGGAAGAAGGTGATCGGCGATATGATCCGGTCTCTCCGGGTGGAGAGCCCCGATGTTGTGGCTTCGTTCGGCGAGGATGCCGCGGTCATCCGGCATAATGCAGAGGACGCGCTGCTGCTTGCGGCGGACGGTATCTGGAGCAAGCTGATGGAGGCGGACCCGTTCTGGGCAGGATACTGTGCCGTGCTCGTGAACGTGCACGACATCGCTGCCATGGGGGGGAGGCCTGTCGCGATGGTTGATATCCTCTCTGTTGCGAACGACCGGATTCGCGACGAGGTGACCCGGGGCATGGTCACCGCATCCGCGCAGTTCGGCGTCCCGATCGTGGGCGGGCACCTGCACCCGGATACGCCCTACAGCGTCGTGGATGTGGCGATCCTCGGAACTGCCAGGATGGACCAGCTCATCTTCTCCGATACGGCAGAGGAGGGTGACCGGGTGATCGCGGCGATAGACCTCGACGGCCGGATCCATCCGTCATGCTGTTTCAACTGGGACTCGGTCACGATGAAGTCGGCGGACGTGGTGCGGGCCCAGATCCGGGTGATGGAAGACCTCGGGAAGGAGCGCCTTGTGACGGCCGGCAAAGACATCAGCAACCCGGGTGTTATCGGGACCCTCGGCATGCTCCTTGAGGTGAGCGGGAAGGGTGCGGTGATCGACCTCGAGGCGATACCCCGCCCGGACCTCTCTGCGATCGGTCTCCCCTTCGAACAGTGGGTGCGCATGTATCCCGGCATGGGGTTCATCCTGACCGTTAAACCGGAGAACGTGGAGGAGGTCTGCCGCCGGTTTGCCGATGTCGGCCTCACCGCTGCCCTTATCGGAGAGGTGAACGGGACCCGGAGGCTTTCCATCAGGTACCTGGGCCGGGAGACGCAGGTCTTTGATCTCGACCGGAACGGTATCATGCGGATCTTCACGGAAGGAGGGGCATGCCGGTAACGGTCGGGCTTGGTGCGGCATCCCCTGATGCGAAGATCCTCTCGACCGCCCGGGCGGTCGGCCGGGAGGTTGACCTGATCCTTTTTTCCCCCCCGGGAACCGCCGGAACGCTCGGTGACGCGGTTACGGTCGTTGAGACTGAGGAGCCACAGCTCGCTCTTATCGAGGCTCTCTTTGCCGGCAGGATCGATGCTGCCGTCAGGGGCACCCTGCCTGCCTCCTCCACCTTAAAAGCGCTCAAGATAGCCGCAGGTGTCGACCACCTGGAACGGATCGCCCTTCTTGAGACTGCTGACGGGCGCCTCTTCCTCCTTGCCCCGGTCGGGGTCGATGAGGGCTGGACCGTCGAGGAGAAGGTGCGGTTCGTCAGAGTCGGCAGGGATATCGCACGGGGGTTCGGGCTCGCCGAAGGGGTGGCGGTCCTCTCGGGGGGACGGCTCGGGGATCTCGGGCGGCACCCGGCCGTCGACCGAACGATGGCGGATGCCGAACTTGTCGCCCGCCTGACCGGTGCGGAGCATACCGAGATCCTGATCGAGGAGGCGGCGGGGCGGTACGGGATGGTCGTCGCCCCCGACGGGATCTCCGGGAACCTGATCTTCCGTACCCTCACGTTCCTCGGGGCCGGGGCCGGGCATGGTGCTCCGGTGGTGAATATCGACAAAATATTCGTGGATACGTCGCGCGCCTCAGCAAACTATACTAATGCGATAATGCTCGCCAAATCGCTGGTGGAGTCTAAAATATCGCGAACCGTATCTGTATCGCCGGAATAACGCGATATCTGGCGTTTTTAAATCGGCTTGATTCTCTGCCGGGTATCGAGACGCACTGTCCAGATGTATCCTCAATGGTGAAGAGAAACGCAAATTTTCGAGATAATCCCGAAACGTTTAAATATTAACTCATACACTTCTTTTTAGAGGTGGAATTAGATTATGGCAGATCTACCTATTGCTGCGGTTGTTCGTATCGCAAAGAAGAATGGTGCTGAGAGAGTGGGCAGCGACGCTGCTGCCGCACTGGTTACCAAGGCTGAGGCGTACATCGCCGAGCTGACCAAGGAAGCCAATCGGCTTGCTCAGCACGCGGGACGCAAGACGATCAAGGCAGAAGACGTCGACCTCGCGGTTAAGTCCGCGTAAGTCGACTATTTTCCTTCTCTTTATGGGGCCTCCTCCGAGCCCCCTTCTCCGATATATCTCCGGCAGGTACATGCTGGCGGCCGGACATTTTCTTCGTTGACTCAAGCGACGTGGGTTGCCGGAACGTTCCGTATTTCGTGTCTTCGCGCGAAGACCACACCGGTTCGAGGGCCCCCGGTCTTCTCCCCGAACTATTCAGCCACGCACCTGAATTCCGGACTGCACGCCGCGATGGACATTAGACGCTCGTATCCGCGATTCTAACCCGGTTACGTCGGTCTGCCACTAAAAGATGTCAATCGTAACATATAGGCTCTACGGGCCGATGTGTCGTTTATCGGGGCGACGGTTCTCCCCCTAAGAGGCCGGGTCCCGTCCCGGCCAAAAAAAAAGTTACGCTTCTCTCCGGCTCACAGCGTGCCCTTGGTGCTCGGCACGTCGCTGATCGAAGGATCGACCGCTACCGCCGCCCGGAGCGCCCGCGCAAACGCCTTGAACGCCGCTTCGCAGATGTGGTGATCGTTCCTGCCCGTGACCGTGATATGTGCGGTGATTCCGGCATGGTTGCAGAGGCTATAGAAGAAATGTTCAATGAGGTCGCCGGGGATGCCGCCCGGGCCCACCGGCGAGAAGCCGCCCTCGAAGACGAGGTAGCCCCGGCCGCCCAGATCGAGCGCCACCCGGGCGAGCGCCTCGTCCATCGGGACGGCGGCGTCGGCGAACCGGGTGATCCCCCTCCCGTCGCCGACCGCGCCGGCGAGAGCCGTCCCGAGGACGATCCCGATATCCTCGATGGTGTGGTGGGCGTCCACCGCAAGGTCGCCGGTCGCCCGGATGATGAGGTCCATCCGACCGTGCCGGGCAAACGATGTCAGCATGTGGTCGAAGAACGGTATCCCGGTCTCGATGGTCCCGGCCCCGGTGCCGTCGAGGTCGAGGGAGAGGCTGATATCAGTCTCCTTCGTGGTCCGGTGGATCTCACTTGTTCGCATGCGCCGCCTCCATGGCCTCCGAGAGCCGCACCTTCCCTGCATACAGGGCCGACCCGAGGACCGCCCCTGCTGCCCCTGCTGTCCGGAGCGCCGCGACGTCCCCGGGACTCGATATCCCGCCCGAGACGACGACCGGGATACTCGCTCTCGCGAGGAGTTCCGTCACAGGTTCGATGGCGATCCCCTGCTGGAGCCCTTCCACATCCACGTTCGTGTAGAGGAGCGATCCTGCGCCGAGGTCTTCGAACCGCTCTGCCCAGGATAGGTAACTCCCGGCAGGGCGCTCCCACCCCTCGATCATCACCTCGCCTCCCCGGGCGTCGATCCCGGCCATCACCCGCTCGCCGTCGTACTCGTCGGCAAGCGTCCGGATCATCTCCGGCTCCCGGACGGCCAGGGTCGAGAGGATGACCCGGTCGACGCCGGCGTCAAGCCATCCTGCGGCATCCTCTGCGCTCCTGATGCCGCCGCCGAGTTCGATAAAAGCGTCCGTCTCGCGGGTAAAGGCCCGGATCAGGTCGGCGTTTTTGCGCGCCCGGCCGAACGCCCCGTCGAGGTTGATGACGTGGAGGCCGTCCGCTCCCTCGTCAAGCCACCGGCGCGCCCAGGCTGCCGGGTCGCCGTAGACCGTTGCAGCCTCCGGCCGCCCCTGCACGAGCTGTACGCACCGCCCGTCCAGGATATCAACTGCAGGATAGATCTCCATGCTCTCAGCGTATGATCCGTTCGATAGGCATGACTAATATGTCTTTTGCGCCCGCGCGCTTTAACTGGTTGATCAACTGATAGACCCGTTCTTCTTTCACGACGGCGTGGACGGCGACCAGGTTCTCGTCAGACGCCACCTCCATCACCGTCGGGCCGGAGAGGCCGGGCAGCACCTCCCGCACGTCGCTAAGAGCACTCCGGTGGACGTTCATCATCAGGTAGCACTGCCCCTTTGCCCGGATAACGCTCTCGAGGGCGAGGACAAGCTCGTCGATCTTCTCACGCTTGGTCGTGAGCGAGGCGGGGTTTGCCACCAGGATGGTCGTGGAGGCAAGCACCTCGTCGATGACGCGAAGGTGGTTTGTCCGCAGCGTCGTCCCCGACGAGGAGAGGTCGACGATGGCGTCGGCGATCCCGAGGTGCGGCGTCGCCTCGCATGCCCCGCCGACGGTCACCACCGTCACGGCGACCCCGTGCCCGGCAAAGAACGAGCGAGTGATGGCCGGGAACTCGGTCGCCACCGTTGCCCCCGCGAGATCAGCGACGGTCTCGATGCCGGACTCCTCCGGCACGGCGACGACGAGCGTGGCCCTGCCGGTCTGCAGATCGAGCAGCTGTTCGACTGCTGAGCCACGCTCCAGGACCATATCCCTCCCGGTAATGCCAAGGTCGGCGACGCCGCTCGCCACGTACTCCGGTATGTCGATCGGGCGGGCGAAGAGGATCTCCACGCTCGGGTCGCGGGTCCGGGTGATGAGCCTTCGCTCTCCCCCATCGGCCAGATGGAGGCCGCTCTTCTCGATCAACTCGTTGATGGGCTGGGCGATTCTCCCTTTGTTCGGGATGGCGAGACGAATAAGCCCGGGTCCGGGCCCGGGCTGCCGGGATGACGGTTTGCTCATGGGTTACAACAACTCCGAAAAGCCGGGAAGGTTAGAAGGTTGAGAGTTCTCCCCTGATAACCTTCTCGGTGACGGTGGGGGTCTTCTCCAGCCACTCGTCGATGATCGCCTCGATATCGGGTTTGATGGAGTTGATGTTGACGCCCGGTTTCGTAAGAATCTGGGCGCTTGCCACGTGCGGCTGGTCGATCGGGTAGCCGATCTGGGAGAGCATGCGGACG
Organism: Methanoculleus sp.; assembly: GCA_035363235.1. Lineage (GTDB taxonomy): Archaea > Halobacteriota > Methanomicrobia > Methanomicrobiales > Methanoculleaceae > Methanoculleus. The sequence continues at coordinate 112 of DAOSER010000087.1, read as the reverse complement.
TACATCTCCTCGATGCCGTCGACCTTTGCGACGCAGTCCTGCGCGATCTGGGTCGCGAGGAGGTTGTAGATCTTGCCGATGTGGTTGATCGGGTTCTTGCCGCTCGTCGCCT
>DAOSER010000086.1:0-8603 GCA_035363235.1 Methanoculleus sp. | reverse complement strand
CTCCCGCGAAGAAGAGCGCGCCGGAGAGGGCGATGAAGATCAGGTAGGCGAGGATGTAGAAGTTCTGCGCCGTGGTGACGACAACGCTCTCCTTCTCGAAGAGTTTGCCGACATCGTAGAATGGCTGCAGGAGCGGCGGTCCGACCCTTCCCTGCATCCGCGCGGTGATCTTCCGGTCGATTCCCGCGATGAGGCCGCCGGCGAGGGGCGCGAGGATGAGGAAGAGGACTGCCCCGATGAGCCATGTCCAGGTCATAGCGCCACCCCCGCGAGAACCCACGATGCAAGGATCAGGACGGTGCAGACCACTGCTCCCGGGAGGAAGAGTTTGGCTTCGCCGAAGTACTCGGTGAGGTAGTAGTTCCGCGTTTGAGCCTCCCGGGTCAGGCCGAGGGATCCGGTGAACTGGAGGTCTGCTGTCGCCGTCCTCCCGCCCATATAGGCCGGGAGGCGCCGTGCGGTTCGCTTGAAGAGGAGGAACGAGACCGGGAGGATGACGAGCAGGGCCATCATCAGGAGCATGATGGCGACGTTCGCCTGGCCGAGGCGTGCCGTAATCCCGTAGATGGCAAGCACGTAGGGCTCGATCAGTGTCGAGGAGATGACCGGGAAGAGGAGGACGGCTGCTATCACGAGGCCGGTGATGATATAAAGGGGAGCCCAGGGCTCCTCAAAGAACCCTTTCTCGACCCGTTCCTGGTTCCGGGTGACCGCGACGATTTTGCCCATCCACTTCGCCCAGAAGAAGACCGTGATGGCGCTCCCGTAGGCGAGGAGGGCGATGAAGACCAGGCCGAAGGGGACCTGGACGAACGCCTCGATTGCCGCCCACTTGGAGATCAGCATACCAAAGGGTGCAAGGAACATGCCGGCGATCCCGATGAACATCATTACCGCCATCCTGGGCATCCGGACGATCAGGCCCTCCATGTCCTCGATGTCCCGGCTCCCGATCCGGTGCTCGATCGCACCGGTCCCGAGGAAGAGAAGGGACTTTGCCACGGCGTGGAAGATGATCAGGAGGATTGCCGCCCAGACGAGCATGTAACTGCCGACACCCGCACAGGCGGCTATCAGGCCGAGGTTTGCGATCGTCGAATAGGCGAGGACCAGTTTAGCGTTGCTCTGCGATATCGCGATCGCGGATGCGACGACGAATGTCACGGCGCCGACGAGGCCGATGGAGAATCCGGCGAACGTCCCGGCGAAGACCGGTGAGAACCGGACCAGGATGTAGACACCGGCCTTGACCATGGTGCTTGAGTGGAGCAGCGCCGAGACCGGGGTCGGGGCCACCATCGCCCCGAGGAGCCAGGAGGAGAACGGCATCAGCGCGGCCTTCGTGATCCCGGCAAACCCAATCAGGACGACCGGAATCAGGACGATGGCCGTATCCCCTGAGGCGAGCACCCGGGCGAGATCGATACCTCCGCTCGTCGCTTCAGTTGCGGCGAGGAAGATGAGCGCGACAACGAACGCAACCCCCCCGAGGAGGTTCATCACCAGCGCGCGGAAGGCGTTGTTTGTCGCTTCCTCGGTCTCCGAGTAACCGATCAGCAAAAACGAGCTGATAGTAGTGACTTCCCAGAAGAAGAAGACCCACATGAGGTTATTGGAGAAGACGAGGCCGAACATCGCGGCGAGGAAGGCGAAGATGACGAAGAAGAACATCTTCTGTCGGTCGCGCACCTCCGGGTGGTGGTGGTGGTATGTCTCCATGTACCTGACCGCATACACGGCTATGAGGCTCCCGATGATCCCGATGATCAGAGCCATGATGATGGAGAACTGGTCGATGAAGAGGTTGTTGACCGCGTGAATGTTCCCCGAAAACGTTGTCTCAAGGTATACCACCAGCGCCGCCTGAACAACGGCCAGCGCGATTGCCAGGTAGTTCTTGAACTTTGCGCCCATGTAGATGATAAAGAGCGCCAGACCCATCTCGATGGCCACCATAGCAAGGCTGGCCGCCTCCGAGGGCGCGGCAAAGTAGACCACGCCTTCGAACGCATACCGCATAAGCAGGTATATCGATGCCCCGCCGATAACGAGAGCGGAGAGGGCAACCACCGCGTAACGCAGTGCCGTCCGTTTCACGAACAATAAAAGACACGCGACGAGGATGGGGAATAGTATTAGGAAGAGCAGCGTCTGCAACTATTGTCCCTCGTAAGGTAACTATGCCTTACCTGCATAATTAATCATTCTAAATGAACACTCTGGGCGTCCGGTGGCTGACACCGGTGACGGTGCACGCCGGGCCGCGGGGCTGCCTTTGGCTGGGGTCGCTACATGGTGGTGGGGCTTTTGCTGTCAGGGCCCCGTTCTTTAGGGTAGGAAGGAATCCACCTCGATAATGCCCTCACGGGTGCACATCGCCCCTGTGATCGACCTGTTTCAAACCGCGCGGTGGGCACCTTATGCTGGCATGGTCTCGCGCGAAGTACGAAGGGGAGCGACGAGCAAACGCGCTTGTTTTTCGCGCAATACAACGGTGTAAGTCAACTTCCTGTGAAGGCGCGCCGAATAAGCTATGAGAAGGGTCAATCCGGCTTGCACGGCAGGACGCCGCGCACCCCGCCTTCGTGCTCTCCATGGGCATCGCCCCGGTAGCGCGGGATGAAATGGATGTGAACGTGCATGACATTCTGCCCTGCGGCCTCCCCGACGTTGACGCCGATGTTGTAGCCGTCAGGGTGACGGTCGCGGTCGGTGATCACCCTGCAGTCGTCGATGAGCCGGGCAAGTGCCATTCTCTCTTCGTCGGTTGTATCAAAGTAATTCGGCACATGCCGGAACGGGATCACGAGCAAGTGGCCGGGGCTCACCGGGTGGATGTCGTAGCGGGCGTAGCAGAGGTCGTTTGCGACAACGATATCTTCCGGGGCCGGGTTGCAGAACGGGCATGGCATGGCCTCTGCTCTGCCGGCATCCCACATGAGCGTTTTGGCCCCATGGTCTCACCCGAGCAGGCGGGCGAGGAGCCGTCCGCTGAGGCTCCGCGAGAGGGCGATGGCGTGCTCGGTGCACATCTCGTGGCAGCAGTAGCACCGGATGCAGCGCGATAGATCGATCGTTGCCTTGCCTTCTCTGACGGTGATCGCATGCATGGGGCAGATCCGCTCGCACTTCCGGCAGCCGATGCACGAAGAAGCGATCACGTCGGGGCGGGGAGCATAGGCCCTCCCGAACCGCTGGACGACGGCAAGCATCACCTGCCGCCAGACGCCCGCCCTGCCTCCGGCGTAGGTCGAAGGTTTTTTGAAGTCCGGGACCACGAACTCCGCCGGGTCGTCGCCGACCGTCCGGACGGCCGCGGGATCGAGGAGCCCGCGCTCTGCCGCGCTTTTCGTGCTCCCGATCTCGAGCGGGTCCATGCCGATAAGCCGCGCGAGAACGGTGTCTACGGCTGCGTAATCGCTCCCGGCGAGGATGACCCCGAGTTTCCTCGGGGTGCCGGCCTGGGGCCCGTCCCCCTCCATACCGATGACCGCATCCACGACCTGGAGCCGGGGCTTCATGCACTCGTTAAGGTCGACGAGCATCCTCCCGAAGGCGTATTCGTCCTGGAACCGGAAGTGGAAGACCGGCTTTTCAAGTCCCGGGATGAGCCCGAAGAGGTTCTTCGCGGCCCCGGTCATCCGGGTCCACATGTGGGTCTTCGCCTTCGAGACGACCACGATCGCATCGGCCTCTACGGCGGGGGTGATGATGGAGAACTGCTTCATCACCTCCCCACCCGGGAACGCTATGATCTGCGAGCTGGTATCATAGTTCAGAACAGCACCGGTCTCTTCGGTCACCGCTACATACCCCGCGCGCACGTATGCACGCCGCAGGTTCGCCTCGCTGTAGACGATCCCTCCTCCCGGGCTGTCGGCGATGACGACCCGGCACCCGTGCTCTGCGAGGAGCCGGGCGACGGCAGCGACGACCGCCGGGTGGGTGGTGACACACCGTTCCGGTTCCTGCCCCTGCAGGAGGTTCGGCTTGAGGAGAACCTGTTGTCCCGGCGCAACAAACCTCCCGATACCGCCGGCGAGATCGACCGCACGGCGAACGGCCGCGTCGACCTCGTCCGGCACGTAGCCGTCGCATCGGGCGACCGCGACGGTCGTGTCCCGGTCGGCCGGTGACACCACCTCACTCCCTCCCGAGGCGGCCGAGGGCCTCTTTTGCCGCGAGCATCGCCGCTCTCTGTTTGGTCCGTCCCTCTCCTTCGCCGAGGAGGGTCCCCCCGACGGCCACCCGGGCGGCCCAGACCGGGCAGCTCCCGGGTCCGGTCTGGCGAAAAGCGTACTCGAGTTCACCGAGGTTCTCCCGGGCAACGTACTCCTGGAGCCTTCCCCGGTAGTTCCGGTGGACGTCGCATTCCGCGATCTCTTCCTCAAAGATCGCAAGCACCACTTCCCGGGCCACGGTGAGGCCGCGATCGAGATAGATGGCGCCGATCAGCGCCTCGAACGCGTCGGCGATGATCGAGTCGGTCAGCGCCTGTCCACGCCGCCTGATGGCGCCGTCGATGCCGAGGCTCTGTCCGCGCACGATCTCGGCGAGTTTCGTGTTCCTGGTCACCTGGAGCCTCCGGTTCATCTCCCCCGGCGGGAGGTCGTACTCGCCGTAGAGGTGGTCGGCGATGATAAAATCCAGGATGTAGTTCCCGAGAAACTCAAGCCGCTCGTTGTCGCCGGTCACCTCTACCGGGTACTCGCCACCGTTCGCGTATGACCGGTGGGTCAGTGCGCGGTCATAGAGAGGAAGGGTGGTAACGGCGATGTCGGTGACCCCGAACGGGGAGCGTGCGAGAAGCGCACGTACCTCCGCCTCCCGGTCACGGCCGACGGATAGCAGGCATCCGGAGGGTTTCCGCCTGAAATGGCCGCCGATATCCAGTTTTTTCCAGATGGTGGAGAGATTCATGATCATCGGGTGCAGGCGTTTCCTGCTGCTTCTCTATAGAATGGCTTTCGTCCTGCCGGATAAACCTTTGCCGGAGAAGAAGAGCCGGGAAACCTTTTCATCGTCGGGGAGAGATCTCTTCTGCAGTGCAGTCTGCAACAGGCGAGGCAGGCAGGTATGTCTACCTGGATATCGAGTTCGGCTATATCTACGGCACCTGCCGTGCGGTCATGATGCCGATCGAGATCGGTGCGGTCGTCCACCGGCCACAGGACGATGGCGTTCGCTACGACGGGGAACGGTTCCGGTACGACATCGACGTCGAGATCTGGAAGAAGGTGACTGATCCGTGCGGCAAAACCGTCGGAGTCGCGACGACCGTGGCGAACATGGGCCGCGGCGAGTACGGGATGCCCTACGACCACTCCTTCCGGATCTCCAGTGACGCAGTGCCGGCGGCGAAGGCGACGGCCCGGAACGCTTTTGCCGATCTCCGACTCTTCATGGAGTCGATCGTCTCGGCCGGAGACACTCCGGCGATCGTCGTCTTTGCTGCGGATATGGAGAAGAGGGCTTTCCGGGCCGCAAACTTCTCGCTCGATGGGTGTATGCTGGTCGACCTCCAGCGGGAGATCCGGCGGCACTTTAAGATGAAACAGGTTCTCTCCCTCGACCGCCTCGCCCGCCTTATCGACTTTTTCGTCGATGGTGGAACCGTCGCCTCGACCCATTTCCGGTACCCTGTCCCCCTGGAGTACCGCCACCTACTCGGCGCCCACCGGGGCATGGGTGATGCCGTCCGGACATTCCTGCTCGCACGCGAGTACCGGGAGAATCTCCCTGACCTCGAGGAGCGCATTCGCACCCTGATCAAAACCTGCGAAGGCGAGGAGTGACGGCAGGACTCCGTCAGGCTCCATCTTTCAATGGGGATGCCGCTTCTTTTTCCTGTATCCGGCACCTCGATGCGGTTTCATTTTCAGGCGGCTCCCGGATCATCCAGCGTGGCCCGGTCAGCGAGACTTCGATCTCTGTGCCTGCGCAGATGTTCCCGGTGCCTCTCGGGACGTGCAGGTAGGCGTTTGCACGCACCATCGCCATCTGCGTCCTGCCCCCCCGGGGCAGGGGAGTCGCGATGCAGCGGTCACCAGCCCGCGAGATGGTGAGAAGGACGAACTCGTCATAGCCGGGATCCACCGTGACCGTCCCGGCCAGCCGGGCGCTGAGGCGTTCCGCCGGCCGGGGGAGAAACCCCCATGCCGCGAGCAGAGGGAGGGCAAGTTCCCGTACGGCCGTCAGGGCGGCGATCGGATAGCCCGGGAGCCCGATGACCGGTTTGCCGTCAATCCGGCCGATGATCGCCGGTTCCCCTGGCTTCATCGCGATGCCGTGGACAAGCACATCCCCGAGGTCGCTGATGATGCATGCGGTGAAGTCCCGGGTGCCCGCCGATGAGCCGGCGGAGATCAGGAGCAGGTCGTGTTTGCGGATGCCATCTGCGATTGCCTGCCGGAGCTGCCCGGGATCGTCGCGGACGATTCCGTAGCGGGTGCAGGTGGCTCCGGCCTCGCCGAGCAGTGCCGCTGCGACGGCGGTGTTGCTCTCGACAGCCCCTCCCGGGCCCGGACGCTCGCCTGCTCCGACCAGTTCGCTCCCCGTCGGAACGAGTCCGATCCGCACCTCCCGCACTTCCACCGCAGTGATCCCGTAGGAGAGGAGCGCCCCGATATCGCAAGGACGTATCCGGTGCCCGGCCGGGAGAATCAGGTCGCCCTGCCGGATCTCGGAGCCGGCCGGATGAATATGTTCTCCGGGGGGCACCGCCTTCCCGGTGTACCAACCCCCGTCTTCGGTGACGTCCTCGATCATGACGACCGCATCGTAGCCGGGAGGTATCGTGTTCCCGGTATTCACCCTGCAGGGGTTTTTGAGCCTGACCGAGTTTGCTGCGCTCGCTTCGGCGGTCTCGCTGCTCACAACGGCAAAGCCGTCTCTTGCGGCGATATCCATCTCCGGAACGGTCCGCGGCGAGTAGACGGGCCCTGCCGTCACCCGTCCGGCGGCCCCGGCAACCGAGAGGGTGGCGGTTCGGTTGGGGCACGGGAAGGCCGAGCACATCATCTCCCGGACCTCTGCAAGCGGTTTTAGCGCGAGGTGCCGCCTTGTCATAGCGTTATGCCCGTATCACCGCCCGTTCCCGGCGGCCCGATCGCTCTTGCAGAAAAATTAGAGTTTGGTGTAGAGGTTTGCATACACCGCCTTGCCCTTGGAGGTCGGGTGGCGTTCGCCGAGATCCCCGATGTAGTGGGCGAAGCGGGCGGTCTCGCCATCAACCTCCTGCTCGACCTCGTCGACCAGCTGGAATCCCGGGAGTGGGTTCTCTATCGTCCCGTAGACGTAGATGTTGCCTTTCACCATCTGCCCGCCGACACGGCCTTTGGCGTTTCCTTTGATGATGACGGTGCCGCCTTCGCCGTGAGTGGAGACGTGAATATCCGCATCGCCGCCGATGACGATTGTCCCGCCGTTGATGAACGTAGCGGTATCGTTCGCGACGCTCCCGGCGACCCGGATCACTCCGCCCTGCATGCCGCGCCATTCGCCGCGAGGCGACGAGCCCAGGTGGCTCTTGGCGTTTCCGTCAACGATCAGTTCGCCGCCTTCCATCCCGATGCCGCAGAACGAGTCGACGTTTCCTTTGACGTGGATCTTCCCGCCTTTCATCCAGCCGCCGATGTACATATCGGCGTTGCCTTCGATGACGATCTCGCCGGCGGTCATCTGCTGCCCGACCCTTTTCACGCGGGTGCAGTCTCCCCGGAGAACGATCTTCGTCTCTTCCGCCGTCGCTCCGCCGTTGCCTTCAACGGTGAAGTACCTCCCGAGCGGGCTCTTCTGCTTGCCTTCCCAGACATCAAGGGCGGCTATCTCGGCGGCTTTCTTGCCTGCGAAGTTGTCCGGAGTGATGTTCTGCCCCTCGACATAGAGTTCGGGGGGGTTGGTCAGGGTGAGGGTTACTGTCTTCATGCTTCTCATCACCTTACTGTGTCGTATCGACCTCGATCACCCGCGGGTTGAAGAGGTGTTCCTCAAAGAGCGAGTAGTTGTCGAGCTTCACGCTGTAGTGCCGGAGGAAGTGCTCATAGATGTCTCTCTGCACCTGCGCGTTCTCCGGGACCTTCACATCGACCCAGATCGTCCGCTTTGCGGGCTCCGCGATGACTTCCCCGTTCCGGACGGTCACGATGCCGTCTTTGACGAGCCAGGCGCACCGGGCGAAGGCCTTCTCGATCTCCGCCGGATCGGAGGGCATATCTTCGGGATTGAGGGAGTAGACGGCGATATCGGCATCCATGCCGGGGGCAAGTCCACCGTAGGTGTTGCAGACGCCGAGCGCCTTTGCCGGCCCTGCACGGGTCATCTGCGCGATCTCGTAGAGACCGAGTTCGCGGTCGATGCTGTCGATGGATGTAGCGTCGATCGTCCGCTCAAGCCATTTGAACGTCTTCATGGTCTCGTCCCGCGCCGCCCTGCTCATCAGCCAGGTGATGACCTGCGGGTAGCGGGTGAACGGCCCGGCATTCGGGTGATCGGTGGAGACGAACGTCCGCATCGGGTCTTTTGCGAGCAGTCCGAGTTCGAGGCCGACGGCCCACTGGATGGTGCAGACCTTGACCTTCGGGCTGTAGATGTAGGGGACGACG
>DAOSER010000085.1:0-8754 GCA_035363235.1 Methanoculleus sp. | reverse complement strand
GAGCATGAGAAGACCGAAGGTCTTCGAGGGGGGAGCATCCCCCCTCCCCTGTCTCTATCCCGTAATGAGGCGTGTAACCCCCACCCCGCCCGCGCTTCGCGCTCCTCACTCGCACCTTCGGTGCTCAAACTCCTTCCCCTGCGGGGAAGTCGTTCCGCCCCCCCGGGGGGCGGGGGCAGTGCGTGGCGATATCCCCACGGAATCCGTGGATGGGATGCAGTCCAAACGCCAAGCCTGAGTGCCGCCGGCGCGGGTGAGGTCTCTCCTCTTACACCCTCTAGAGGATCATGTTCTGGACAACTCTTCCATCATATCTCGGTTCCCTTCAGCCCTCTCAACCCCCTCGCGGCTTGAGGTCCTTCACCGCCGGCCCGTGGATCACCTTCCCGTCGGCATCGTAGCGCGAGCCGTGGCAGGGGCAGTCCCAGGTCTCTTCGGCGCTGTTCCACGCGACGACGCACCCGAGATGGGCACAGGTGGGGTTGACCGCGTGGACCCTTCCTTCCCGGTCGCGGAAGACGCCGGCCTTCTTGCCCTCGAGCATCAGGATTCTTCCCTCCCCGGGGCGAACGTCCGCGAGGTCCCCGGCCGGCCGGGATATCGCTCCGCCGATGTACTTCTCGGCCACGTCGATGTTGTGCACGAGGAACCGCCGGACCGCCGCCGCCGGCTTGAACCGGTCGGGGGCGTAGACCTCCGCCCAGGGGCTTGCACGGCCCCGGACCATATCCGTGATGATCGTCGCGGCCGCGGTGCCGTTGGTCATCCCCCATTTCCGGAAACCCGTTGCGATGTAGATGTTCTCGTGGCCGGAGGCGAGCGGGCCGATGTAGGGGACGCCGTCGATGGTGATGTAGTCCTGTGCCGACCAGCGGTAGTCGATGGAACGGAGCGGGTAGACCGACCGGGCGTAGGCCTCGAGGCTCCTGTAGTGCTCCCGTGTGTCCACGTCCTCGCCGGTCCGGTGCTCCATGCCGCTGACGATGACCAGTTCGCCGCCGTCGCCGGCTGGCTGCGACCGCCAGGAGTGGGCGGGCCCGTCGGCGTTGATGAACATCCCGTTCGGGAACGGTTCGTCAAGCCGGACCCCAAGCGCATAGGACCGCGACGGCTCCATCCGGGCGAAGTAGAATCCCGGACTGTCATAGAAGGGGTAGTGGGTCGCGAGGACGACGGCCCGGGATGTGACGGTCCCGAGCGCCGTCCGGACGGTGCACCGCCCTCCGCCCTCCTGCACCTCGAGCGCCCGGGTCTTCTCGTATATCTGGCTGGCGTCGCCGGGAATCAGCGACGCCAGATACAGGAGGTACTTCAGCGGGTGGAACTGCGCCTGGTTCTCGAGGACCACCGCGCCGTAGTTCCGGGCGGAGAGCGGGACGTCCTCCGTGAACGCCGCCGGAAGCCCGAGGCTCCGTGCCGCGTCCGCCTCGGCCGCGACAGGGTCGCGGGACCCTTCCGTCTCCGCGTAGGTGTAGGCGGGTTTCCGCTCGAAACTGCAGGGGATGTCGTATTCCCTGACGTTGGATGCGATCGTCTCGATCGCCGCCTGGTTTGCTTCGGCATACTGCTGCGCCTGCCTGCTCCCGAACCGGTCGATGAGTTCTGCGTAGATCAGCCGGTGGAGCGACGTGACCTTCGCCGTCGTATGGCCGGTCACCCCGTGGCAGACCCTGCCCGCCTCGATCACGGTGACCGCGTAACCGGCCCGCTTGAGCAGGACGGCGGTGGTGATCCCGGTAATCCCGCCGCCCACGACCGTCACGTCGGTCTCCAGGTTCCCCGGCAGGGAGGGATACGACGTCTCGGGGGTTGTCTCAATCCAGAACGACTCGTGCCTGCCCGGCAGGTTATGCTCACCCGGCCCATGCTCCATAGATTAAACCTCCTTCTCCCCGCCCGGCCCGCAGTCCGGGCGGCGGCAGCCGGTCTCCATTATGCCGGGACCATATATAGGTATGGACCCCGCACCTATCTCCGCACGACCTCCTTCCCTTTCAGGTCCCGCACCGTGGGGCTCTCGATCACCCTGCCGTCGGCACCGTAGCGCGACCCGTGGCAGGGGCAGTCCCAGGACCTCTCTGCGCTGTTCCAGGCGACGGTGCAGCCCATGTGCATGCAGGTCGCATCGAGCGTGGTGACTTCGCCGCCCCTGTCCCGATAGGCTGCAACCTCCTGCCCGCCGATCTCGATGACCTTCCCCTCCCCGGCCGGTATCGCCTTGATCTCCCGGTCGAACCATGCAGCATCGGCCTCGACCCTTCCCCCGGCCGTCTCGAGTTTCCTCCGCACCCGGTCGGGGAACTCCGGCTGCTCCCGGAACCGCGAGGGATCGAAAACCTCCGCCCAGGGGTTCGTGCGGCCCCGGATCAGGTCTGTTAAGATCATCCCCGCCGCCGTGCCGGCGGCCATCCCCCATTTCCCGAACCCCGTCGCGACAAAGATCCGGTCGTGGCCGGCGGCAAGGCGGCCGATGTAGGGGACGCGGTCGGCCGTGATGTAGTCCTGCGCCGACCAGCGGTAGTCGACGGACCTCGTCGGGTAGACCGACCGGGCATACTCCTCAAGGCTCCTGTAGTGCGCCCGGGTGTCGGCAGCCTGCCCGGTGGCGTGCGCCTCGCCGGTGACGATGACGAGTTCGCCGTCGGCGGCGGGCTGCGACCGCCAGGAGTGGACCGGTCCCGCGGCGTTGATATACATCCCGTCCGGGAACGGCTCATCGGTCCGGATGCCGAGCGCGTATGACCGCGACGGCTGCATCCGGGCGAAGTATGCCCCGGGACGGTCGTAGATGGGGTAGTGCGTGGCGAGGACCGCGTAGCGGGAGTTGAGCGTGCCCCGGTCGGTCTTCACCGCGACGCCGCCCGCCTGCTCCTCGATATCAAGGGCCCGCGTCATCTCAAAGACGTAACTCCCCTCCCCCGGAAGGTGCCCGGCGAGCAGCAGAAGGTAGTTCCTCGGGTGGAACTGCGCCTGGTCCTCCAGGACCACTGCCCCATAGGTCGGGGTCGGCAAAGGGACATCCTCAACGAACGCGGCCGGAAGCCCGAGGCTCCGTGCCGCGTCCGCCTCGGCCGCGACCCTGCCACGGGACTCCTCCGACTCAGCGTAGGTGTAGGCCGGTTTCTGCTCAAAACTGCAGGGGATGTCGTACTCCCGGACGAGGGATGCGACCATCTTGACCCCCGCCTGGTTCGCTTCGGCATACTGGTGCGCCTGCCTGCTCCCGAACCGGTCGATGAGTTCTGCGTAGATCAGCCGGTGGAGCGACGTGATCTTCGCCGTCGTGTGGCCGGTGGCACCCGTGACGATCCGGTAGGCGTCGATGAGGGCGACGGTCATCCCCGCTTTCTTCAAAAGAAAGGCCGTGGTAATCCCGGCGATGCCGCCGCCGATCACCGTGACGTCCACGCGCCCGTCACCGTCCAGGGGCGGGAACCCCGTCTCCGGCGACGTGGCTATCCAGTACGACTCCGCCCTCCCCGGCAGGTCGTCACTCCGTTCTGGTGGCTCTCCCATGGTAGTCTCCCGGCTGAAGGGTGCTCCGGCACCTATATAACGGTTGTCCGGGTCACGATGCAGGAACGGCAGGGGTCTTTCTGCCGTTACGCATAAGAACGATGGCGGGGATTGAGGAGGGATCAGGATGAGCGCTATCCACACAATCGACGACTATGAGCGGCATATCGGAAAAGAGGCCGTTCACCGCATCAAGGCGAAGGCACGGCCGCTGCGTGACCTGCACGTCATGCATATGAACTCCACCTACTACGGCGGCGGGGTCTCCCAGATCCTGTCGTCCCTGACGCTCCTGATGAACAGCCTCGGCATACAGACCGGGTGGCGTGTCGTCCACGGCCCGCCGGACTTCTTCAGCGTGACGAAGAAGTTCCATAACGCCCTCCAGGGGGCGCCGATCAACATGACCGGCCGCAAAAAGGAGATCTACGAGAGCGTCATCCACGAGAACGCGATACGGAACCATCTCGACCACGACGTGGTCTTCGTCCACGATCCGCAGCCGCTCCCGCTGATCACCCATTACCGGAAGAAGAGCCCCTGGGTATGGCGCTGCCACATCGACCTCACCGCGCCGAACCTGAAGGTCTGGAACTACCTTGTCCCGTTCATCGAGAAGTACGACGCCGTTGTTCTCTCCTGCGGAGAGTACCGGCAGGACCTCAGTAAACCGCAGGTCTTCTTCACGCCCGGGATCGACCCGTTCTCCATCGTGAACAAAGAACTCTCCGAGAGCGCCATCGACGAGCGCCTTGAGCACTACGGCATCCCGACCGACCTCCCCCTGGTGGTGCAGATCTCCCGGTTCGACCACTGGAAAGACCCGGAGGGCGTCATCCGGGCGTTTGAGAAGGCGCGGAAGAAGGAGGAGTGCACCCTGGTCCTTGTCGGGAACGTGGCGACCGACGACCCGGAGGGTGCCGAGGTCTACCGGTCGATCCTCGCCCACAAAAACGAGCGGGTTATCGTGCTCAGCGTCCAGGACGGTGCGCTCGTGAACGCGCTCCAGCGGCGGGCGGCGGTCGTCCTGCAGAAGTCCATCCGGGAGGGGTTCGGGCTGACGGTCTCAGAGGCTATGTGGAAGGGCGCGGCGGTGATCGGCGGGAACGTCGGCGGCATCCGCCACCAGATCCGGGACGGAGAGACCGGGTTCCTGGTATCCTCCGTCGACGAGGCGGCGGAGAGGATCGTCCAGTTGCTCCGCGACCCGGACCTCGCAGAGCGGCTCGGACGTGCGGCGCGCGAGAGGGTGCGGGAGTGTTTCCTCTTTACCCGCACCGTCGAGCAGTACCTCGACCTGATCAACTCGTTCGAGCCGGAGTTCCGGCTGAGGGAGAATGTGGGGTTGCCCTGCGGGTGAGCGAAGGGTGTTGTGGGGGGAGTGGAGCATTGGTGTTGCAGGAGGCGTTTTTTCCTGCCTCGTGCCTAACGGTGTTCAAATTGCGTTCCTCGCACCTAAAGGTGCTTACGTTCGCTATCGCTCACGCCTCGAAGACCTCCAGTCTTCTCGAACTCCTGTCCGAAACCCTTTGGGTTTCTCAAGATCCGGCTCAGCGGGCCATCGCATCCTACGGACAGTCGTTCTCAGGAACGTCGCACCTTCGGCCAGCCGTGCTCTGCGCCGTCACCACTCGCACCAGCGGCGTTCATACGTGATATTTGGATTGCTTCCCTGGCACGGATTCCGTGGGGATATCGCCCTTGGGGGAGGGGCTGACGGGGAGGGGGCGTGCCCCCTCCCCTGTCTCTACCTCTAGGGAATATTTGTAAACCCCACCCCACCCGGCCTTCGGCCTCCGCCCCCGCCCCAAGGGGCGGGGGCAGTGCGTGGCGATATCCCCACGGTCCACTGCACCGGGCTTGTTCCTCGCTTCGGCTGTTTAGTCTGCCGCACAGCGAAGACCTCCGGTCTTCTCACGCTCCGGTTCTAACGAACCGTCGCGCTTCAGAATGTCGCACTCCCCGTCAGCCCCCCGCACCTAACGGTGCTCATGCTCCTGCCCCGAAAACGCTTCGCGTTTTCTCAAGCTCCGGTCCTTCGGACCATCGCACCCTACGGCCCGTCGCAACCCACACCTGCCGGCGCTCAACCCCCGGCCTCTCCATCCCCCGCGCCCGGCTGGAACCAGGAATAATCCCCGCAATCCAGCGGAGTCCTCTCGACGAAAACCCGAGCATTTTTCTGGAAGCGGAGACGACCACTGATCCGTGAGTTTCATGGAAATCCAGGTAATCGGTGTTCGAGGCCTCCCCCTGATCCAGAAAGGAGACGACCTGCCCGCCCTGATCTGCGAGAGGGTCGCGTTCGAGGACGGCGACATCCTCACCATCGCCTCGTCGGTCTACTCAAAGGCAAAGGGCTTCACCCGCGACCTTGCCGCCATCACCCCCGGCGCTGAAGCCGTCCGGATTGCAGCGAAGACGAAAGAAGACCCCCGTTTCGTACAGGCGGTGCTGGACTCGTCCACCGATGTCCTGCTCGAGCACCCGTTCATCCTCTCGGAACTGCCTTCCGGCCACATCGGCGTGCGGGCAGGCGTCGACCACAGCAACGTCGAAGACGGCCGGCTGATCATCCTCCCCCCCGACCCCATGGGGGCCGCCGAAGACGTCCGGAGCGCAATCCACCGCGTCGCCGGCAAGGACGTCCGGGTGATCGTCACCGACACCTGCGGGCGGGCATTCCGGCGCGGCCAGACCGGCATCGCCATCGGCTGGGCGGGCATGACGGCGATCGACGATTACCGCGGCGACACCGACCTCTTCGGCCACGTCCTCGAGATCACCGAAGAAGCGGTCGTCGACGAGATCGCGGCCTTCGCGAACTTCGTCATGGGAGAGAGCCACCAGGGTGTCCCCGCGGTGGTATTCCGGAACTGCCGGAGATGGAACGGGCACGATGCCGTCTACTTCACGCCCGAAGAAGATATCATCAGGGCTGCGCTCAAGAAGAACAAAAAGGATTAGAAGAGGGCATTGAGAACAAAGACTGCCACTCCGGTCACGATGGTTATCACGATAACGGCTATCGGGCTGATATGGATGGCCCGGCGATCGTCGCTGTCGTAATAGTTGACCAGGCCGGCAGAGGATACCAGTCTTCCGCCAGATTTCTTCGCCATACTGAAATATTCTCCCTTGCAATATATAAAACAGAGGTCCAGAGATGCGGGAAGCCACACCATACGTCGTCACCGGCCGCACACTCCTCGGCGAAGACCTCCGGGAAGAAGATGTCACCATCACCGTCTCAGAGGGCATCATCTCCTCGATAGAGCCCTCTTCCCGGGCGCCCGATAGGTGGATCGTGCCCGCCTTCTTCAACGCCCACACGCACCTCGGCGACACCGTGGCGATGGACCTCCCCGCCCGGGGCAGCCTCGCGGACCTCGTCAAACCCCCGAACGGCTTAAAGCACAGGATCCTTGCGGCAACCCCGCGGGCCGAACTCGTCCGGGGGATGCGTGCGAGCATCATCACGATGCTCGCGACCGGGACGACCGGGTTTGCCGACTTCAGGGAAGGGGGCGCCGACGGGGTCGCGGCGCTCCGCGAAGCGGCGGCCGGGCTCGACTGCCGGCCGATCATCCTCGGCCGTGAAGGCGGCGAAGGGGTGAGCGACGGGGCGGGCATCAGCAGCGTCCACGATGTGGCGAACGCCGAAGAGATCGTCAGGAATGCACGGGCCGCGGGGAAACTCGTCGCGTTCCATGCCGGGGAGAAGAATCCGGACGACGTTGACGAAGCGCTCGCGTTCGAGCCCGACCTGCTCGTCCACTGCACCCACGCAACAGACGCACAGCTCCGGCGGATCGTCGAGATGGATATCCCCATCGCCGTCTGCCCGAGATCGAACTGGCTGCTCGGGGTTACGGCATCGGCGGCCCACCCGCCGATAGCGCGCATACTCGAACTCGGGGGGAGGTTCTATATCGGGACGGACAACGTCATGTTTGTCCAGCCGGACCTGCCCCGCGAAATGGCTTTTGCCGCGACCATATCCCGCGCGCCCCCCGAAGATATCCTTCGTGCCGCGATATCCGGCGCCCGGATGGCAGGAAGGTCAGGATATCTGGAGGAAGGACAGAAAGCCCATTTTCTTGTCATAAATCCGGCAAAAACCAATCTCTCCTTCAGTAAAGATCTCCGGTCAACCATAGTAAAACGGCTGGATTCCTCATCTATTTGCCAAACAGTTTTAACCATGCAGTAGATACCAGATAAGAAGTATCTGTTCTATGTGGTGTGTATGTTCCGTAAGATACTTGTTGCTATAGACGGCTCCGAACCGGCCAACCGGGCTTTCGAGGAAGCTCTCGGTGAGGCCGGCGTCTGGAACGCCGAAGTTCATGTCGTTTATGTGGTTGAATCCGGGCTCTTTTCATCCCTTCCCATGGACAACACACTCGAAATAATTTACAGTGTTCTACAACAGGAAGGCGAGGATATCCTTGAAGCAGCTCGTAAAAAAGCAGATGCAACGGGCATCCGGCTTACCACTCACCTCCGGCAGGGGCACGCGGGCTCCCAGATCGTCTCCCTCGCCGAAGAATTGGGCGCCGATCTCATCATCCTCGGGTCCTACGGCAAGAGCGGCGTCGACCGTCTCCTGCTCGGGAGCGTGACCGATTACGTGGTGCAGAACAGCCCCGTCACGACAACGGTGGTGAGATCATAACCTCTCCGGAGCAGATGCTCGTCCGGAACTTTATGGTGACCGACGTCGTCTGTGTCGAGATCCCGGGGAACAGGGACGATGTCCTGCGCATCCTGAAACGTACAGGTATCAGCGGCGTCCCGGTCTTGAAGGACGGCGAACTCGTCGGCATCATCACCCGAAAGGACCTCCTCCGCAAAGCGGACGAGACCCAGCTCGGGCTCCTGATGACGCCTGATCCCGTCGTCATCCGGCCGGATGCCCCCATCTCGGAAGCAGCCCGGTTAATGGTGCGCCACAACATCAGAAGGCTCCCTGTCATGGAAGGCGGGTCGATGGTCGGGATCATCAGCGTGGCCGACCTCATCGGCGCCATCGCCCAGATGCGTCTTGCCACCCCGATCAAGGACAACTACGTCAGCAAGACCTACGCTCTCTGGGAGGATACGCCCCTCTCGCTTGTCGGGCGTATCCTCGAGATCTCAGGCTACGACGCCATCCCCATCCTGATGGAGGACGGCACGCTTACCGGCATCATATCGGAGCGGGACCTCATCAGGCATTCCCGCATCGAGGACGGC
>DAOSER010000084.1:0-8773 GCA_035363235.1 Methanoculleus sp. | reverse complement strand
TCCGTCATCATTCATCAGTAGCGTAGCTGATCGAATGCGCTGTATTATGTCAATAAGAGGAGTGATAAAGGTTTGTCATTCTGCCCCGCTTTACGAGGTCCGGTCCCGCCATTTTTCCGCCTGCCCGCATGAACCCGGCTGCTGACGGTTCACGCGGGAATGCGGTAGACCTGGATTCCCTCTGCATCGTAGATGAGTTCGAGCGCCTCTGTCGGGATCGAGACATCATAGCGATTGCGCTCTTCAGCACCCACATACAGCAGGGTGGCGTTGTACGCCCGCGCAAGGTCGACGGTCCGCGCCGGCTGCTCGTATATCGCCCGCACGTCGGCGCTTCGTTCGCTGATTCGCCCCTCGTCCCCCCGCCACATGTACTCATGGAACGGCATTCCAATGATGGCCGGGATCCCGGTGAACGACGATACCCGTGAATAATAGGTATAATCTCCGCCCTCCGCCTCGACGAGGATGTGGTCGCCCGGAAGGGTCCGGAGGAACGCAATCGCCGCTGCATCCCCCCGGTGCGAGCCTTCGAGGTACGCCGCACCATCGAGGGTGTGGCTCCCGTAGCCGAAGTCGACGTTGATTACAAAGGGTGCAGCCAGGAGAATTACAGCGGCGAGTGCAGGTAGCGCCCTCCTCGTTCCGGCAGACATGCGCCGGCCGATGCCGGCGCTTTTGAGCCATTCCCCGACGATGGCGAGGCTCGCCGTCCCCATCAGGAACCACGCGGGAAGGTAGAACTTGAAGATCGTGTTCATCCGGAAGTAGGTCTCCCCCATGTTGTCCACAAGGTAGACGAGTTCGGTAACAAGGATGATCGTGAGCCCGAGGATGGCAAGCGTGTCGACGGCCGAGAACCGACGGCGAGCGAGGAGGTAGACGAGCGGCACCGCGGCGATGGCCGCCGCCGGGTAGCCGGCGAGCACGAACGGCACTGCAGCGAGCAGGAGGTAGGGACGCCTCCTGATGCCCGGGGCGCAGTAGGCGGCAAGCACCGCGAGGAAGAATCCGTGGACCAGCAGGAACTCCACAGGTTCGGAGGGTGTGGGGACGGTTCCGACTCCCGCGACGCCGGGGCTGTTGAGCTGCAGGTAGAACGGGAGGTACGCCAGGATCGCGAGCGGCGGCACCGCAGCAAGCACCATCCAGGACCTCCTGTCATCCCACGAGAAGTTGCCGTAGCGCCGCCAGACCAGAAGGCCGAAGACCAGCGTGACCGGGGCATAGACCAGCACGTCCCAGGAGTTGAACCCCGGCATTGACCCGAGAGAGAGGGCCGCAAGCCCGCAGAGGACTGCCCGCCCCCGCATGGAGAGCGTCCCCCACCGCATATAGGCAAAGACCAGGAGAAAGAGCAGGAACCCCTGGTTGAAGAAGCTCATGACGTGCGGGTGCACGTCGCCCCAGAGCATCGAGAAGATGGGATACTCGTTGATGGTATTCTCGATCGTCCTGGTGCTCCCCCAGAGGACGTCGAACCATGCATCCCCGATCAGGATGTGGTAGATAGCCGAAGGGTTCGGGATGAAGAGCGCAAGCACCGGGAGCCACCGGTAGCGATCGAGGAGGAGATGCCCGAGGGCGTAGAGAGCAACGACGGCAAGGCTGAACACGGTCGGGAGGGCGAGGTTGAACGCGACCGTCGAAGGCACACCGGATACGAGTCCGAGCACCCCGTTCGTCCAGTAGCCGAGGTAGTAGTAGACATCCAGCGTCCCCCCTGCGTACCAGGGGTCGAGCGGCGGGATGATAGGCTGACGCATAATCGATGCGAGGATTGCGTGGTCCATGAACTTCTCGGCGTAGGAGATGGTCGGGTTGATCCAGCGCACCTCGAGCATGAAGAGGAAGGGCACCAGGAAGGCAAGGTCCCAGGAGAGTGCGGATCGCATCCGCTCCTTCGTGAAGAACCGCCTTGATGCGGCATAGGCGAGTGCGGCGAGGAACGGCAGGAGGGCGAGCCAGATGGGAAGGCCCAGAAGGCCGCAGTACCAGGACCCGAGCGTGAAGAGGAGGATCGATGCCGGGTATGCGGCCGCCGCCGCAAGGCTCCCGAGGGTGCGGTCGAGCGCCGGCCAGATGGCGAGCTGGAGCAGTTTGACGACCGCAAGCCAGAGCAGTACGGCGACGATATATTCACCCGCCAAACGTATCCTCCGTCTCGATCTCTCTGGAAAAGACCTTCTTCAAGAGGTCCATCGACCAGTCGCCGAAGTAGTAGATCGACCCGACGCCCCCGATCAGCGTGACCAGATTTTTGATCAGGTGATCGATGACTGCTATCAGCGTTGCCGTGACTGCCGGCGTTCCTGCGAGCCCGAAGGTCAGCGCAAGCGCGAGTTCATAGGTCCCAACACCGCCGGGAGTGATCGGGACCGCCTTGACGAGGTTGCCGATGACGATCGCGAGGACGACGATACCGAACGGGACCGGCTCCTGGAACATCAGGACGACGGCGTAGCAGACCAGCACGTCGACGAGCCATATCAGAAGCGATGAGCCGCTGAGCACAACGAGGGCCCGGGGGTTGATGGAGGCCCGCTTCACTTCATCGAGCATCCTCTGGACGGCAACGATGATCCGGTTCTCTGACTCTATCCTGCCCGACCAGAGGAGCACGGCAAAGAAGATGCCGCCTGCGGCGAGGGGGACGACGATGACCGTGACGAACCAGTCGGGAACATCCAGGACGGCGAGGACGAACGGGAGCGCGAAGGCGCCGAGCACCGCGATCATCAGGATGTCAAAGACTCGCTCGACAACCAGGGACGAGAATCCCTGCGAGTAGGTGGCGTCGTCCTCGTGCTTTAAGATGAGCATCCGCACAAAGTCGCCGAGTCGTGCAGGAACGATGAGGTTCGCCGTCTGAGAGATGAAGATGCAGGCGGTCGAGAACCAGAGGCCCTTTCCGATGTCGAGGCCGTGCAGGATGAACCGGTAGCGATACCCGCGGAGGATCCAGGCGATGACACAGATCCCGACAGCGGCAAAGAGGAAGGGTATCACCGCGTGCTCGAGCGTCAGCAGGAGGTCGTCCCAGACGCGGTAGAGCATATAGACAACGATCCCGACCGCGATTAAGGTGGGGATGACGACCGCGCTAGCCTTTTTCCACATGGAGCCGCCACCAGAGATGCACGATTGCCGATCCCATCTCAATTACGTCTTTTCTCCGCACCGTCGTCCCCTTGCCCTGCTGCCACCGCACGGGGAACTCCCGTATCCGGTAGCCGTTCTTCTGCGCTCGCACCAGCACCTCGGTGTCCCAGAACCAGTGGCCTGCGGTCACCGACGGGAGCAGGGAGAGAAGGCGGTCACGGCGAAACGCCTTGAACCCGCACTGGTGGTCGTAAAGCGAGCTACCGAGGATCGTCCTTACCAGGGTGTTGTAGCCGCGGCTCGCGATCTCCCGGCCACCGCTCCGGACGATATCGCTTTCCGGGAGAAGACGGGAGCCCGTTGCGACATCGTAGCCGTCCCGGATTGCGCCGACCAGTTCGGCGAGGTGCTGCATGTCGGTGGCGAGATCGATATCATAGTAGCAGACGATCGAACCCGCCGCTCCGGCAAACGCGCGGTTGAGCGCTCTGCCGCGCCCGAGCCGCTCATCGCTATGCAGCAGGCGGATCCGCGGGTCTTTTCCCTCGCAGCCTCTGACGAACTCCGTGCTCCCGTCGGTGCTCCCATCCTCGGCAACGATCAGTTCAAACCGCCCGGGTGCGATCGCCTCAAGCGTCTCGATTGACTGCGGTATGGCCGTCCTGAGTGCCGCAAGGTCGTTGTAGGCCGGCAGGACGGCGCTCACCTCGATATCACGCATCCGGGTACCTCGCAAGGACCTTCTTTGCCACTTCCTGCCCGGCGACGACCGAACCGTTCATGCTCCGTTCCGGGTAGTTCGGGGGGCTGAACATCCCGGCGAGGAAGAGCCCGTGCTCTTCGTAGGCGGGCAGCCGGTCCCGAAGGCCGGTCGTGTAGACAGGGCCCGCATACGGGTCGACGGCGAGCCGGTGCCAGTGCACCTCGTCTTTGCCGACGCTAAACCGCCTGCAGAAGTCGTTGAGCATCGACTGCTCGAACCCCTCCGGGAGGCGGCTGGTGAAGTAGGATGCAAGGTAGACGATATGCTCGCCGTACCACGCGAGCGGGGCGAAGTTGGTGTGCGAGACCACAGCGCCGTAGGGAGCCGCGTCCTTCATGTTCAGCCAGTATATGCCGTCGGTCACGTCCCGGTCGAGCGCGAGGGTCATGCAGGCGGCGCCCTGGTAGGGTATCGGGGCGATATCGAGACCGGCAAGGTCCGCGGTTACCTGCGGCGGGAGCGTGGATACAACACAATCATACGCCTTCCCGTTGACGAGCCAGCCACTGCCCTCCCGCCGGATCTCCTCAACAGGAGAGCCCGAATTAATCGAAGCCCCCCGTCCCGCCGCCTCTTCTTCGAGCCGCGCGACGAAGTGCCGGAACCCCCCTTTCAGGTAACCCAGGCGCTCGCCCCCGGCACCCCGGTCAGACCGGATGGCGATACGGGATATGAGCCAGGCTGCCGATACCTCGCCCGCACGGTCTCCGAACTTGCTCTTCAAGAGCGGTTCGAAGAACGAGGCATAGATGCCGGGGCCGAGGTTGTCGAGGATGAAATCTTTTGCGGTGATCCCGTCGAGGGCTCTCGCGTCGAACCGCCGGGAGCGCAGGGTCAACAGGCCGAGACGGACCTTCTCGGAGAGCGTGAGGTGAGGGTAGCGCAGGATCTCGGTTGGGGTGGTGAGCGGGTGGATGGTCCCGTCGACGTAGTAACCGGTGGTCCCCTTGAGCCATACCAGCCGGTCGGTTATCTGCAATCTATCAAAGAGGCTGAGCAGGGCGGTGTCGCCGGCAAAGCAATGATGGTAGTATTCCTCGATCCAGTAATCGCCGATCCGGTACGAACCGAGGCAGCCGCCCGAAACGGGTCTTCGCTCGAAGAGATCTACCTGGTGTAATCCGGCAAGTTCAAGCGCCGAAATCAGACCGGATAGACCTCCCCCCACAATGCAGACCTTCATCGTTCACCACTATGTCTGAAAATTATAAGAACACTTTTGGGTTATAGTGTATGTATGGTCTTTATAGATAAGTGTGGATATAATTAATTAGTCAATATGAGGGTGTGAAGCTGAATGAGGGTCTTCTTCATAGGATTCGGTCAGGCTGGGGGCAAAATTGTCGATATGTTCATCGAACAGGACAAACGAATGCAGGCCCAGAGTTTTAGGGGAATCGCAGTAAATACGGCGCGTACCGACTTGATGGGACTGAAGCACATCGAGCTCAAAGACCGGCTTCTTATCGGCCAGACGGTGGTCAAAGGCCATGGTGTGGGAACCGATAATGTAACCGGAGCGCGGGTGACCGCCGATGAGATTGATACCATCATCAACGCAATCGACTCGAGGGGCACGCATGATGTCGATGCCTTCGTCATCATCGCCGGTCTTGGCGGCGGAACGGGCTCTGGCGGTTCCCCGGTGCTCGCCAGGCACTTAAAGCGCATCTACCGGGAACCGGTCTATGCGATCGGCATCCTGCCCGCTCCTGAAGAGGGCCGGCTCTATTCGTACAACGCGGCTCGTTCCCTGAGCACCCTGGTGAACGAGGCGGACAATACCTTCATTTTCGATAACAGTGCCTGGAAGAACGAAGGGGAGAGTGTCAAGGATGCCTACAGCCGGCTGAATGACGAGATCGTCCGCCGATTCGGCGTGCTCTTCCGTGCGGGCGAGGTCGGCAAGGCGGGCGTCGGCGAGATGGTCGTGGATTCGAGCGAGGTCATCAACACTCTGCGCGGCGGCGGAATCAGTTCCGTTGGATACGCCATCAGCGAGAAGATCGGTCCGCGCGTGAAGCAGAGCCAGGGGCTCCTCTCCGGCCTGATGCGGAAGAAAGAGAAGACCGAGGAGGTGCTGACCGGGGAGGATAAGTCGGCAAAGATCATCGCCCTCGTCAGGCGTGCCATGCTCGGGCGCCTCACTCTCCCGTGCGACTATTCGACGGCCGAGCGGGGTCTCGTCCTCCTCGCAGGCCCGCCGGAGGAGATGGACAGGAAGGGCGTCGAAAAGTCGAAGAGCTGGGTGGAGGAGAACATTGCCGGCGTCGAGGTGCGTGGTGGTGATTACCCGGTGCAGAGCGATTACGTCGCTGCTGTGGTGGTTCTTGCGACGATCGGGAATGCTCCCCGGATCACTGATCTCCTCGAGATTGCGAAGGCCACGAAGGAAGATGTCCTTAAGTCGAAGGAAAAGCGTTCGACCATGTTCGATGACGGCATAGAGCCGCTGTTCGAGTGAGAGGGGGACAATATGAAGGCAAGCATCAGTAAATGGATCATTCTCCTGCTGGCACTGGTCTGTGTCGCGCAGGCGGCATCGGCATTCGACATCAAGACCGAGACTGTCAACCCCGCGAGCGGGGCTCTCGAACCCGGCCAGCAGGTGAACGCGCGCTACGTGCTCACCTATGATATGGTCACCACTACCGGGAACGACGAGACATTCGAGTTCAGCACCGGGCTGCAGAATGCCGTCTGGGACTTCACTGTCTACCGTGACGGGGTTGCCATCTACACCACCAAAAAGACCGGGTACTACCCGGTTCTGACGGAGTTCGAGATATCTTACGGCGATGGCGATATCGAACTGGATGCTCAGGTGCGCGGCGTTGTCCCCTCGAGCGCGAGCAGCAAGGTTCTGATCACCAAGATCGACCACCTGCGGGACAAGGATGTGAAGGACACCCACTCTGTGACCCGCGATGTCGTGAGTTCGGCCCAGGTCGTGGGTTCCCTCTCCGCCCAGCAGCAGCGCCTCAAGGACTTGAAAGCCGACATCGATGACAAGGCATCGCAGGGCGTGGACGTCGCCGCCGCGCAGGCCGAGTATAATGCCGCGAGCCAGGCGCTCACCAGCGCTGCATCGGCAGGCCCGTCACAGGCGGCGAGTTACATCGCCACTGCCAAGACCGACATAGACGAGGCGAATGCGCACCTCGATAAGGCATGGGCCCAGAAGGCGGTCGCCGACACCGGCGCAGCAATCGAGTCTCTCGACGGGATGATCACCTACTTCGCCGAGAACCGCTCTATGGCGAGCGACCCACAGGTGGTCGCCATCATGACCAAGCGCGAGAGCGCCGTCCAGTTCTACTCCCAGGCACAGGATAACCTGAATAGCGAAAACTATCCGTTGGCACGCTCGAAGGCGGGCGACGGCCTGAGTAAGGCGAATGAGGCTCTGGCCGATGCAAATGCGCTCAAAGAGAAGATCGGCGAGGGGTTCAACATCGGCGGCAACCTCCTCCTCTACATCGGCGTTGGGGTTGTCATTGTCCTTATTGTCGCGGGTGTCGTGATATACCGGAAGAGAACCGGCTGGGACGAACTGGGATAGTCCCCGGCGAAACCCTCTCTCTTTTTCCACCCTCGGTGGTTTTCCAATTTTCATCAGGTTTCCATTGGCCGATGTCTGCATATTCTGGTTGACTTCTGGCGCGCGTTCGATTGTTGCCGGAGAGACCGTCCCCAAATGCCTCTGTCGGGGGCAGCTATCGAAGACCGAAGGTCTTTTCAAGATCCCTCCGGTCACATCCGGTCTCCGCTCGAAGCTCTTCGAATTTCGGCGGCTTTGTCGAACCCCCCCTGTTTGTTCCAGATGGCCGCACTCCGGGGTACGGCTTTCCACCGGGTATCGCCATGACTGCCCCCGCCCCCGGGGCGGGGAAAGACTGGCCGTAGGGCAGGAGTTAAAGCACCGAAGGTGCGGCCGAGGAGCGCGAAGCGCGGGCGGGGTGGGGCCTGAGATATGCGGTTCTTCGCGCGAGACAGGGGAGGGGGGCACGCCCCCATCCCCGTCAGCCCCTCCCTCGATGGCGATATCCCCACAGTCCACTGCACCGTGATATTTCTCCCATTTTGACTACTCTGTTTGTTACACAGCGAAGGCCTTCGGCCTTCTCTAACTCCTGTCGTTCTGACAGTCGCACCTCGCACCTACGGTGCTCGAACTCCGCTCCCAGGAGCGTCGTTCTTCGCATGAGTTGACGGTGGAAGCATTAACGAAATCTCACGCGAACCGCGAAGAAGAGGGGAGGGCATCAGCAGGGTGGGGCACGCATCTGGTGATGGGGGCTTGCACCGTCGGTGATGCCGGTTGCGGTCTCCCGGGTTGCCGGCGGCCTCGCACGTGTCAGGCAGTCGTCCCTGTGGGAACCCTTGAGAAGACCTCAAGGTTTCTGCTCCCCACCTTCCCGTCCCGCAGGAAGTAGTACTCGAGCAGCCTGTCCTTGTTCTCCTCATAGGAGAACCAGTAGTTCAGCCGGTAGGTCTCCTTCACGTAGCCATCGAGAGTCGGGTAGGTATCCGCGTCGTGGGTGATCACGAGGTCGAAGTCGCCCCCGTATATCGTCGGTTCGCTCACCTTCTGGCTGTAATAACTGAGCTTCGAGGCGCGGTCGCCCCGGTAGTACCAGGGCAGCGGCCAGTAGGAGTCGGTCGCGATCGCCACTTTATCTGCGGCATCGATCTTGGCGAAGACCTCCCGCAGGTCTTCGGAGTTCTGCACCTGCACGATGGGTTCGTTGATATCCGCCGGGGTGAACGCCACGTGGAGCGTCATGACGATCAGGAAGACGCTCGCCACGACGGCGATGGCCGCCTTCCTCGTGGTCATCATATAGACCGCGACGAAGATCATGGGCAGGAGCTGGTGGAGGATCAGCCACGGCACCTTCTCGCCGA
>DAOSER010000083.1:0-8822 GCA_035363235.1 Methanoculleus sp. | reverse complement strand
GCGCATCTAACGATGCTCGAAGGACGCTCCCTGAGGAGCATCCTACTGCGCACCTTGCGGTGCTCGTGCTCCGTTTCTGTCGGAGCATCGCCAGTCAAAGACATTTGGTCTTCTCCTGCGATGTCCCGTAGGGGCATCGCCAGTCAAAGACCTTTGGCCTTCTCCTGCGATATCCCGTAGGGGCATCGCCAGTCAAAGACCTTTGGCCTTCTCCTGCGATGTCCCGTAGGGGCATCGCCTATCGTCACGCACTGCCTCCGCCCCCGAGGTGTGGGGTGCGACGTTCCAACGGAACGGAGCTGGAGCACCGTCAGGTGCGAGTGACGACTGCCGGGAGCGTAGCGGACGGCAGGAGTTTGAGCACCGTCAGGTGCGATTGAGGAGGCCGGAGGCCGGGTGAGGTGGGGTGACAGATGTCTGTGTACAAGGTGGAGACAGGGGAGGGGGCACGCCCCCCTCCCACCTGACGGTGGTCGAGCTCCGGCTCCGAAAACGCTTCGCGTTTTCTCATGCTCCTGCCGTTCCGGCAGTCGCACTCTACGACCCGTCGCACTCCCCGTCAGCCCCACTTCGCACCTAACGGTGCTCGAGCTCCGGCTCCGAAAACGCTTCGCGTTTTCTCATGCTCCTGCCGTTCCGGCAGTCGCACTCTACGACCCGTCGCACTCCCCGTCAGCCCCACTTCGCACCTAACGGTGCTCGAACTCCGCTCCGCAGGAGCGTCGTTCCCCCGATGGCGATATTCCCACGGTCCACTGTACCTGGACACGAGGGGAAAAAGTAGGTCTGGTCTACAATGCGCCTCTAAAAAGATGCAGCAGCCTCACTTCTCCATCCCGCCCGACCGCCTATGCAGATGCCGGTGGTGGATATCGGGCTGGTGCGGGTGCTCGTGGTCGAGTTCGGCGTGCGCGTGCACGTGGGAGTGCTCGCCGGCCGCCGAGAGCGGCGGGTCGCCGGCCTCGTGGTCATGGTCGTGGTGGAGGTCGTCGTGGCGGTGGCGGTGCTCGTGGACGGTCGCCGGGTGCCGGTGGGGATGCGAATGCTCCTCGGAGACCATCAGCCAGGCCCCGAGCGCCATAACCGGCAGCGCAACATAGAACGCGCCTGCCGGTAGCTCTGCGAAGAGCAGGAGCGAGAAGAGGACGCCGAAGAACGGGGAGATGGCGAGGAGCGAACCCGCCCGGGCTGCGCCGATGCCCCGGAGGGCGAGGAGGAAGAGGATGCTCGTCAGGCCGCCGTAGCAGAGGAACCCGACGACCATGGCGGCAGCGGCCGTGGCCGGGCCCGGGAGCATCTCCCCGGCGGCGAGCGCGACGAGGAGCGTGACGGTGCCGGCCCCGATCCCCTTTATGGAGATGACGAGGAGCGGGTCCTTCGCCGAGAGCCGCTGCCCCAGGTTGTTGTCGACCGCCCAGAAGAGGCAGGTGAGCAGGATGCCGAGCGCCGGGAGGGAGAGACCGAGACCGCCTGCCGGGTTCCAGGTGAGCAGGATGCACGACGCGGTGATGCACCCGAGCGCAACCCAGACGCGGTGGCTCACCCACTCGCGAAAGACCGCCGTGGCAATCACCGTCGTCGCCACGGCCTCGAAGTTCAGGAGGAGGGCCGCCGTCGCCGCCGGCGTCCCCGGGAGGCTGTACACCAGGGTGACCGGCGCGAGAAGCCCTCCAAAGAGCGTCACCCCGATGAGCCACGGGATCTCGCTCCTCCCGGGCGGCGCTTCCATGTGGCTCCGCCGGTTACCCGCCGCCGCTCCGACGAGGGAGAAGAGCAGGGCGCCGGAACCGCTCCCGAGCGAGACCAGTGCGGCGAGCGCGAGCGGCCCGGTGCCGTCGAGGAGGAGTTTCGTGAACGGGGCGCTTCCCCCGATGAGAACCGCCGTCGCCAGCGCACAGAGGACCGGTGCCCGGTAGTTCGCCAGGACGGATCCGTTGCCTATGCCGGCGGGTTTGCGCGGATACAGGAGAAGAGCCTCCAGGTGGGTTGAAGGTTGTGAAAAATGGGGGACGAGTCGTCCCCGGTTACTTCAGGTTGTGCATCTCTTTGAGCTCTTCCCAGTAGGGATCGGCCTGCAGCTCCGCAATACCCTCGTTCATGAGCGCGAGGAGTGCGGTATCCTCCTTTCTGATGGCGACACCGAACTGCTCCTGCTCCTGCGTCTGAACAGACCCGATGGTCTTCAGCGGCTTGCCGCTGATGATGTCCTGCAGGGAGACGTCGTCGTACATGACTGCGTCGATCCTGCCGATCTCGAGGTCACTGACGGCAGCCAGCGTGTCGGGGTAGTATTTCAGGTTATCTTTGGGCATCTTTCCGGTCCCGATCAGGTTCTCCTCGATCCAGAGGGCGGCGGTGCATCCCCGCTGCGCTCCGATGACCGCCTTTCCGGCAAGGACGTCGTCAAGCGTCACGTTCGAGTCCTCGCGGGCCGCGACGTCCTGGTTGATTGACCAGTAGGGGTTGCTGAAGTTGACCTTCTCCAGCCGCTCGGGGGTGATCGACATCCCGGCATAGACCATATCGATCTTCCCTGCCTGGAGGGTCGGGATGATGGCGTCCCAGTCGACCGCCATGAACGTCACCTCGATGCCCTTCTTCTCGGCGATCCACCTCATGGAATCGACATCGAATCCCTGGGCGTTGCCGTCCTTGTCGACGTAGCTGAAGGGAGGATACGCGCCGTCGATGCCGACGATATAGGAGTCTTTCAGTTCCGCTCCGCCGGTCTGCTCGGTCGTGCCGGTGCACCCTGCACCGGCGACGGCCAGCACTGCGACAAGACAGGCGAGCAACGTAAGAATACCGTGAGTTCGCATGAAAGAGGAATTTGTTAGATTAGTAAAATTAACCTTTTGATTTGGCCCTGCCGGCGTTCGTCGCAGGAGGGGTCCGGTTGCTTTCGCCGGCACAGGGTAACCGTCCCCGCTGCAGTACTGCCGATGGGTATTTATTGCGCCTTATCCCTCTGGGGCCGCCTCCCGGAAAGGGAGCGCAGATACGACGGTGAGCAATATGAAAGGCATAAAAGAATCCGCCATGGGCGGGATGTCGAATGTCGCCGGGTCCCTGCAGGAACTCGACCCCCGGATCATCGAACAGATCACCTCGAGGATCAATTTCCCCGCATCGAAAGACAATCTTCTCTCCCAGGCGAAGGAGAGCGGAGCACCCCAGGGCATCCTCGACACGCTGAACCAGTTTGAGGATAAGCAGTACAACAGCAAAGAAGACATTAAATCAGAGTTTCAGAAGGTTCAGCAGAAATAACCCTTTTTTCAGCCGCACATAGGTGCCGCCGCCGCCACCTGCCCCTGAAGAATCGTGTCTCAAGGGCGCTCCGTGCCGGGAGCCATGCAGGCAACCGGGGGCTGCACCGTACCTGGAAGTGCTTGGCATGGGCCGCTCTGCCGGATAAGCCCGCCACCTATATCTGGTCCCCCGGTGCATGGCGTCGCATGCTCATCATCGGACACCGGGGGGCGAGGTCTCTCGGGCCGGAGAACACCCTGCTGGCCCTGCGGAGCGGGATGGCATGCGCCGATCTCGTCGAGGTCGACGTGCGCCTCACAAAAGACGGTATTGTGGTTGCAATCCACGACGCGGCCGTCGACCGGACGACGGACGGGACCGGACCGGTCAAAGGCTTCACCATCGAGGAACTCAAAAGGCTGGACGCGGGCGGGGGCGAGGCGATCCCGACGCTTTCGGAGGTCCTCGACCTGGTCCGCGGGCAGACAGGACTTGTCGTGGAGTTCAAGGAGCCCGGGACCGAAGCGGTCGTCGTCTCGGTGCTCATGGACCGGATGCCGGAACGGCTGTTTCTGGTCTCGTTCCATCCTGAAAGCGTTGCGATGGCAAAACGTCTCCTCCCCGGGGCGCAGGCGGGCCTCATCTACTCGCAGGAGATCGCCGATCCCGTCGGGCTCGCCCGCTCGGTACAGGCCGACCTCATCCTCCCGCGATGGGACCGGGTCTCCCGCGAACTGGTGGATCAGGCGCACAACGCCGGGCTGCTCGTCGTCCCCTGGCTGCTGAACACGCCGGAAGATATCGAGGAAGCGGTCCGTATCGGTGTCGACGGATTCTCAAGCGATGATCCCTGCGCCGCACGCCGATACCTGGAGGGCGAAGCCGCGCAGCGTCCGGCTCCGGCGAAGTGACGGACCGGTCAGACGACCGCTCCCGGGAGGTGTTTGAGGAGCCACGCCTTCACCTCGACGTAGAGGCTCTCCGTCGCCTCGTCGAGGGTGTGGCCCGCCCCTTCGTAGATGACCAGCCGTTTGGGCTCGCCGGCACGCCGGTAGACATCCTCCGATGCGCTATGGGGGAGGACCGGGTCTGCGTCCCCGTGCAGGAGGAGGATTGCCGCACGGCCCGCGAGGCCGGCGACCGGTTCGGTCCCACCGGTCTGGGTTGAGATGGCGACGACGACCCTGGCCGCCGGGACATTTGCGGCCGCCTGGATCACCACCGCTCCCCCGAGCGAGTGCCCGACCAGCCCGACGGCCGAGACGCCCTGGGTCTCAAGATAACGCGTACCGAGGACCGTGTCGATGACCGACTCCACGAGGTCCTTCGGGTGCCGGTACTGCACCCGGAGCGCGCTGATCCGGTGGTTCGGGAGGTCCTGCGCCAGCCGTGGGTAGAGTTCCCGTGCAGGGGTGTCGAACCCGCCGCCGGTCCCGCCGACCATGACGACACCGGTTCTGGCCCCTGCGGCCTCGTAGTAGCGGCAGGTGGTCGTTCCCCGGTCGGTCTCGATCTCCACGAGATCGTAGGCTTCCCCGGCCTGCAACAGTCGCCTGACGTTCGTGGGGTGCACCCCGATGCTCGTTGCATCTACATTCACCTCAATCGCAGCCGTCTCGAGCATGGAGGGCAATAGCGATTGCGGCTATTTGTCTCTTGCGGCGGGAGTGGTGTGTAGCCCATGAAGAATCCCTGCGCGCCCGGTGCAGGAGCGATCTTACGCGCTGTGAGGAACGTTGCTCACAAAACCTGTGCGGAAAGTACATTACTATTGATTATAAAATTATAAATTACAATGAATAAAACAGGGCGAACATTCTTCCGACAGGTTGGCGACTCTCATCCGGCATCCGCTCCGTCCGGGAACGGTGCATCCTCAAATACCGGGGAGTCCGATGCCGACCTCCTCGACGCCTACTCCCGGGCCGTCGTCCGGGTCGTCGAGTCCGTGGGGCCCGCGGTCGTGAGCGTGGTCGCGGGGAAGAACCTCCAGGGCCAGCGCGGCGAGCAGATGGGAGCGGGCTCAGGCGTGATCGTGGCGCCGGAAGGCTACATCCTGACCAACAACCATGTGGTGCAGGGGGCCGGGAGGCTCGAGGTCCGTACGGCGGACGGGACCGCACTTCCCGCACGCCTGGCCGGGGCCGATCCGGCGACGGACCTTGCCGTGCTCCGTGCCGATACGACGGATCTCCCCTACGCGTCGTTCGGCGACTCCGGAGCGCTCGCGGTCGGCCAGCTCGCGATCGCCATCGGCAACCCGCTCGGCTTTAACTCGACCGTCTCGACGGGTGTCCTGAGCGCTCTTGGGCGGGCGTTCCGGAGCCGGGACGGCCGCTTGATCGAGAACATCATCCAGCACACCGCTCCCTTGAACCCCGGCAACTCCGGCGGTCCGCTGGTGGACTCGCGCGGCCGGGTGATCGGCATCAACACCGCCATCATCCCGATGGCGCAGGGCATCTGCTTCTCGATCCCCTCGAACACCGCCTCGTGGGTCCTGCCGCAGCTGGTCGCCGACGGCAGGGTGCGGCGCGGATACCTGGGTATCGCCGGCCAGTCCCGGCCGCTCCCGCAGCCGCTTGTTGCGGCGCTCGGGCTTACCGCGAACCAGGCGGTCGAGGTCGTCTCGGTGAACCGGGCAAGTCCCGCCGGCCGGGCAGGGCTCCGCCCCGGAGACCTGATCGTCGCGATCAACGAGACGTGCGTAACGTGCGTTGACGACCTGCACCGGTTCCTCGCCACCTGGCCCATCGCGGAGCCGGCAACCCTGGCGCTTCTCCGCGACCGGCGGCGGATCACGCTCCCGATCGTCCCGGCGGAAGCGGTCGCGTGCGCTGCCGCCGGGTGAGCGGAGGGCGAAACTCAAAACCAAACAGGTCTTCGCGAAGAGCGACGCTCCGGAGCGCGACTGCCGGGACGGCGCGACGGACAATGTCTGAGGCTTGAGAAGCCGTTAGGCTTCGAAGTGCGGTGGGCCGAAGTCCGTGATACCTGCTCCTCTTTCCGGTCACTACCGGTCCAGGTCAGGGAACCCACGTTATCCGCGGCTCCCGCCGCACCGGTTTCGGTGACAGGGGGGCAGGATAGCCGAAGATCAGCGGCGCCACGATCTGGTGATCGCCGGGGACCTTCATCGCCTCAAGGATCTCGGGGTTCTGCCCGATGAGGGCCGCGGCCCCGATCCAGCAGCTGCCGATGCCGAGCGCCCAGGCGGCAAGCATCATGTTCTCCGCACAGAGCGTGCAGTCGAGGACGCTTGATGCGACATCCCGGGCGCCGAGGACCAGGACCAGTGCCGGGGCGTTGTAGAAGATGCTGAACGCAGGATTCTTGAGCGCCGCGAGGAACTCTTCCGTCCCCGGCCGGGACTCCTCGCCGATATTCTCTACAAGGATCGGCTTACAATAGTCGGACGCCCGCTGCATCAGGTCCCTGTCTCTCACGACCACGAACTGCCAGGGCTGGAGCCCGAGAGCGGTCGGGGCCTGGATCCCCGCAGCGATGATCGCCCGGAGGGCCTCGCCCGGGACCTCACGGCCGGTGTAGTTCCTGACGCTCCGGCGCTCCCGGATCACGGAGAATACCTCGATGGACTCTGTATCCGCCATCATAAAGCCCCCTACGGCTCGCCGATGGTATTTATGTGTTGGGGAAAGCCGCACCGGCCGCTGTCTCATCGCTGGCCCGGGGTAGTTTCGTATCTGGTGACGGAACCGTCACCGTCCACGCCGCCGCAGGGGATGGTTGCCGACGTGCAGCCACCTTTCCGCCCGGTTTTTTGCCCGGCGAGCTGCAGCGCAACCCGCGGATTCGAGAAACCGTAAACGCCGCCGAAATCTCAGGATCAGCATAGAAATCCGATTATTATCCCCGGATCGGATAGTAATCTTTTTTACCGTCCACGGAGCACAACCATTACAGCGACAGCGTTCCAGCGCCGGTGGGCTATGACTGACTCGCATCATGAACGGTCATCCTGTGACCCTGCAGTCTTCGATGCTCTTGAAGACGGCCTTCTTGTGGTAAACGATGACCGGAAGGTCGACTGGTACAACCCGGCACTCGCACGGATCCTTGCCATCCAGCAGGAGGACGCCATCGGCATGGACGTGCAGGACCTCTTTGCCACACACCTCCTTCCGACCTTCGAGGATGAGGCCACCGCACGGCTGCTCCGGCATGCCCTGGAGAACGGCTCCGATCTCCCCACCCGTCTCTACCGTGCCCGGACCTCCGACGGCATCCGGCGCTGGCTCTCGATCACGGGCAAGCGGGTCGTTGCCGGGCAGCGGCTCATCAAGATCCGGGACGCCACCGCCGACCTGGACGCGCATCATTTCAGGGTCGCGCTCGACCAATCGCCGGTGGTCGTCTTTGCGCAGGATACGGATCTCCGCTACACCTGGTCGTACAACCAGCAGCTCGGGTTTACGGATACGTCCATCATCGGGATGCGGGACGAGGACGCCTTTCCCGACAGCGCCGCGTTTCTTACGGCGCTCAAACGCCGGGTCCTTGAGACGGGAGAGACCGTGCGGGCGGCGGTGACGATCCCCGTCGCGGGTGATCAGCGCATCCGGGACCTGACACTAAAGCCGCTCCATGATGCCGGGGGCAGAATTATCGGCGTTACCGGAATCGCCTTCGATGTGACGGAACGGAACCGTGCGGAGGAGGCGCTCCGGGAGAGGACGCACGAACTCAAGAAGCGGATGGACGAACTCCAGTGCCTGTACACCGTCGCGCGCCTTGTCGAGATGCCGGGAGCAACGCTTGAAACGCTCCTGCAGGCGATTGCCGACTCCCTCCCCTCAGGCTGGCAATACCCCGACGATACCACGGTGCGGATCACCGTCGACGGCCGCGACTACTGCTGCGGCGATCCGGGAGAGACCCCCTGGAAGCAGGAGAGCCCGATCGTCGTCCATGGCGTGCAGGTCGGCAAGATCGAAGTCCGGTATGTCTGCGATAAGCCCGTGAGGGCCGAAGGGCCGTTCCTGCCTGAAGAGCGGATGCTGCTCGATTCCGTCGCGAAACGCATCGGCCGGATCATCGAGCGGCTGCAGGTAGAAGAGGCGCTCGAAAAGAGCGAGGAGATGTTCCGGGGGATCGCGCAGCGGAGTTTCGATATGATCTGCACCTGCTACCACGACCGTGGGATCACCTACATCTCCCCGGCCGTGGAGCGGATACTCGGGTACGCTCCCGAGGAGATGGTGGGGACCGAGTGGGAGGATTACATCCTCAACTCAAGCATTCCGGCCTGGGAGCGGGGGCGCCGGAAGGTGCTCAGGGGCGAGCAGGTCGAACGGCTCCAGGTCGAGGTCAGGCGAAAAGACGGCGAGACCGTCATACTGGAACTGAACGCGTCGCCGATCATCGAGCAAGCAGCGACCGTGGGGTTCCAGGCTATCGGCAGGGACATCTCCGAGCGGATCCTGTATGAGCGGCTCCGTGAGCAGGCGTTCGATATGACCGGGCGGAACATCGCTCAGTTTGCGATCCTCGCCGATCATGTCCGCCACCCGCTCCAGGTGGTCATGGGGGTTGCGGACCTGCTCGACGAC
>DAOSER010000082.1:413-8867 GCA_035363235.1 Methanoculleus sp. | reverse complement strand
GAGGTCGCCGGAGATGTTGGTGAACCCGATATCCTGCAGTTTCCACCGCTCCGCTTCCCTTAGCGACCTCGGGCTCCCCACGTCGGACCAGTTGCCGCGGGCAAGCCAGGCCTTCAGAGGGTAGCCCTCCTCCATCAGCTCGGGAAAGAGGTTCCGGGCGAAATCGAACTTCTCGCCGGTCGGGATATGGTCGAATACATCGGGGTCGCAGACGTACATCCCGGTGCTCGCAAGGTTCGAAAAGATCTCCCCGGGGCTCGGCTTCTCCTTGAACCGCTTGATCTGGTAGTTCGCATCGATCTCGGCGATACCATACTCGGTGGGGTCATCGATGCTTATGAGCCCGATGGTGGTGATCGAGTCGTTTGCGAGATGCTCGCGGTAGAACTCGAGCAGGTTCAGGCTCACCACGTGGTCGCCGCCGACGACAAGAAACGGCTGTTCCTCAAGGTATTTCTGGGCGTTCTTGACGCTGCCCGCCGTCCCGAGTTTCGTCTTTTCGTGAACGTAGGTGACGTTGACCCCGAAAAGCGACCCGTCCCCGAGCGCTTTCTCGATGGCCTCGCTCATGTAGCCGAGCGTGATCACCACGTCGTTGAACCCGAGGTTCGCCAGGTGTGAGACCAGGTGCTGGATCGAGGGTTTGTTGACGATCGGAATACACGGTTTAGGACGCCCGAATGTGAGGGGGCGGAGCCGTGTGCCCTCCCCTCCGCACATTATACACACCTTCATGCCACTCCATTGTATGCAAATCGATTTAACCCTATTGGGGTGATGCAACGCCCTGTTCCCGAACCTTTATTCATCGTTGCGCGAAGAATCTACAGAGACGATGACAGCGTTTGAATGTACGCTCTGCGGGAAGTGCTGCATGAACGCAGGCAGCGCACTCATCGAGATCGAAAAGAGGCTCACCAGCCGCGACTTCCTGTGCCGGCAGAAAGTCGTCGGCGGCACGTTTCGCGCCCGGGTCGAGGAGCGATTCCTCGATGTCTTCAGGGACACCGCCGAAAATGATGCGCACCCTTCCTGGTGCCCGTTTCTGCGGCCCCTCCCGGAAGATGAGGGGAAGTATATCTGCACCATCCACGATAGCCGGCCGCTGATCTGCCGATCCTACGCCTGCTGTGCCATGCGGATCTTCACCAGCGACGGCCGGGAAGCCGGGAAGGTGAAGGGGAGGAGGAGCCTCGACACCGAAGACGCAGCTCTTCGCCGGTGCTGGGAGGAGTCGGTGGCACCGCTCGGAACCGACGACGACATCGCCTGGCGGAGCGAAGTCGCCGGGATTCTCGGCCGTGCGGGCTACCGGGTCGAAGCTTATGAATGAGCCCCGGCGCCTTCCGGTTGTCCGGGGCCGGGTGCAGTGCACAGAAAACGAGTCCGTTCCCATCGACCTGTGCAGGCTCTGCGTCCACTCTGCTCTTGTCGTGGTCAAAGGAAGAGAACTCCCATCACCGGCACGGGCCTACTGCAGCCGGTGCCGCGATGCGCCTCACGTCGATATGGCAAAAGTCGAGGCAGTCGTCTGCGATGATCTCTCCGGCGAGGGATTCCGGAGCATCGCGAATATCATCAGTTAGCGGATCACTTCCGCCAGAACTCCCAGGGGTGCTTCGTCTGGAACGGAACGCCCTTCGCCTCTTTGTTCCAGTCGGTCTCGATCGTGTGATGGACCAGCCGGACTTCGTTCCGGAGTTCGGTAAGGACTTCCTTGACGTCCTCGAGCTCCTGCTGGAGGCGGTTCAACTCTTCAAACGAGCGCTGCTGCCGCACCGTCACCGTCCCTCCGTCCTTGCAGGCAAGACCGGCCTCGATCAGTTCGAGAATCGCCTCGTTCCGGTCGAACGCGTGCTCCCTGGCGAATTGATCGATCTGATCCATCAGGTCGGGATCGAGCGCAAACGAACATCTCATTGCCATAGGTCGTCCACTCCCACTATTGTACCTGTCTGCTGATTATAGTGTCTGCCGCACCGGGTATGGTGCAGCCCTCCGCGGAAGAGAGCTTGCGCTCCCCGTGCAGCCGTCTTCGGTAAAAAAAGCGTCCGGGTCCTCTATAGAGGACAGTCCGGTCAACTGATATTATCCATGTTGTATCCTTTCTGGGCGAGCAGGTCCTTTACCCGTTCGCGATGGTTGCCCTGCAGCTCGATCGATGAGTCCTTGACCGTGCCGCCGCAGGCCAGTTTCGCTTTCAGGAATTTCGAGAGGTCTTCGAGGTCGATGTCGTAGGGGTCGAGGCCCTCGATGACCGTCACTTCCTTTCCATACCGGCGCTTATTGATTTTTACGCTGATTCTCTGCTGTTCTTTGGCGACCTCTTCACAGATACACAGTTCCTTTGGCAGTCCGCAAGTCGGACATATCCCACCGTTCATTGCATGTACCTTTCAGCTCTCGTTATATATTATTTGGCATGCTATCCGTCAATCCGGCAGACGTCGCACCCCAGGGAGAGTATCTGGTCAGGCCTGCTCCGATGTCGGTAGACGGTGGTGCCCTTGCAGCCGAGGTCATACGCGAGGGAGAAGACGCGGGCGATATCATCGACGGTCGCGCTCTCGGGAAGGTTCACGGTCTTCGAGACGGCGTTGTCCACGTGCTTCTGGAACGCGGCCTGCATCCGCACATGGTGGTCCGGCGCAATCTCGATCGCCGTCTTGAAGAGGTCCCGGGCATGGTCATCCAGCATGAGGCCCTCGACCGTCCCGTAGCGCCGCACGTGCTCCGCTACATCCTTCCCGCCGGCAGCCTTCGGCAGGAACTCGCTGACGAGATCGCTCACGATGCTGACCGGCTGCCCGTCGATCGTCCGGTTGTAGGCAAACGAGAAGACCGGCTCGATGCCGCTCGTCGTCCCGGCGATGAGATGGATCGAGCCCGTGGGAGCGATGGTGGTGACGGTGGCGTTGCGCATATCTCCCGCGTAGACGGACCCCTCGATCGCCGGGAACGACCCGAGCTCCCTGCCGAGCTCCTCTGAGCGCTCCCGGGCCGCCGCCTGGATCCTCTCCATCAGGCTCCCGGCAAACCGGAGCGCTTCCCCTGATTCGTAGGGTATCCCGAGGCGTATGAGCGCTTCGCTAAACCCCATGACCCCGAGGCCGATCTTTCGGGTGGCAAGGGTCCTCTCCCGGATCTCGGGGAGGGGAAAGCGGTTCACATCGATGACCGCATCGAGGAAGTCGACGCCGCACCGGACTGTGGTGGCGAGCAGGTCTTCGTCGAGGTCGTGCTTTTTGATACACCGGGCGAGGTTGACGCTCCCGAGGTTGCAGCTCTCGTAGGGATAGAGCGGCTGCTCGCCGCAGGGGTTGGTCGCCTCGATGGGGCCGAGGTGCGGGGTGGTGTTCCTCCGGTTGATCTCATCGAGGAAGAGCAGACCCGGCTCGCCGGATGCCCGGGCGGATGCGGCGATGAGGTGCCAGAGCGAACGGGCGTCGACGCTTCGCGAGACCGTGCCGTCGCGGGGATTGACGAGGTCGTACTCCTCGCCTGCATCCAGGCACCGAAGGAACCTCTCGCCGATGCCGACCGAGATGTTGAAGTTCTGAAAACCTCCTGCCTGCTTCGCAGTGACGAACTCCTCGATGTCGGGGTGGGAGGCCGCGAGCACCGCCATGTTCGCCCCCCGCCGCCGGCCGCCTTGCCTGACCGCCCCGGTCGCGGCATCAAAGACCCGCATGAACGAGACCGGCCCGGTTGCGGCGCCCATGACCCCGTTGACGGCGTCGCCGCGTGGCCGAAGGCGGGAGAACGAGAACCCGGTCCCGCCCCCTGACTGGTGGATGAGCGCCATGTGACCAAGGCTTCGAAAGATCCCCTCGAGGGTATCCTCGATGGGGAGGACGAAACAGGCCGAGAGCTGCCCGGCGGGGGTGCCCGCGTTCATCAGGGTCGGGGAGTTTGGGAGGAAGAGGAGGCTTCCGAGGAGCGAGAAGAACTCGCGGGATCTCGCCGGACCGCCCACGGCGTCGGCGACCCGGGAGAAGAGGTCGTGCGGCGCTTCACCGGGGAGGAGGTACCGGCGTTCCAGGAGGAGACGGCCTTGCGGGGAGAACTCCATACACCACCATGAAACCCCGCCCTTAATAATCCGTCGTGCCCAACTCTCCTGCCAGCAATGTCTCTCATCGTGCTCGGAACTGCATCCCACGTAGGCAAGAGCGTGACCGTGGCGGCGCTCTGCCGTGCGCTCTACCGGCGCGGAATCCCGGTTGCGCCGTTCAAATCCCAGAACATGAGCCTCAACTCCTATGTCACGGCCGACGGGAGCGAGATCGGGATCGCCCAGGCAGTCCAGGCCTTCGCGGCCGGCGTGGAGCCGGAGGCCGACATGAATCCAGTCCTCCTCAAACCGAAAGGGGATTCGGTCTCGCAGGTGGTGCTCCTCGGCCGGCCGTATAAGGATGTGCAGATCCGGGACTACTATAAAGAGACCGATACGCTTCTTGCCGAGGCCGTCTCCGCATTTGAACGGCTGCACAGACGCTTCGGGCACGTGGTGGTCGAAGGTGCCGGGGGAGCCGCGGAGGTGAACCTCTACGACCGCGACATCGCGAACATACGGCTCGCCCGCTCACTCCGTCTCCCCATCGTCCTGGTCGCCGATATCGAGCGGGGCGGGGTCTTCGCCCAGGTCTACGGGACGCTCGCCCTCCTCCCGGAGGATATCCGGCCCTTCGTCGTTGGGGTCATCGTCAACAAGTTCCGGGGCGATGCCGGGCTCTTTGCGTCGGGTGCCGCAAAAATCGAAGAACTCACGGGCGTCCCGGTGCTCGGGGTGGTGCCCTACGCGGAGATCCCCCTCCCGAGCGAGGACTCGCTCTCGATCGGCGACAAGAGAGACCGGAAGACCGGGCAAGCGGTCAGGATCGCCGTCCTCCGCCTCCCCCGGATCTCGAACTTCACCGACTTCGAACTCCTTGAGCAGCACGCCTCGGTGGACTACGTCCTGCCCGGCGCACCGCTTTCGGGCTACGACTGCATCATCCTCCCGGGAACGAAGAACACCGTGGAGGACCTCGCCGTGCTGAACCGCCACGGAGTGGGGGAGGAACTCCGGCTCGCCCGGGAGCAGGGGGTTCCCGTCATCGGGATCTGCGGCGGCTACCAGATGCTCGGGAGCCGGATCGTTGATGCCGGCATCGAGTCGGAGAACCCGGCGGATTACCCGGGGTTCGGGCTCCTCGATGTCGTCACGGCCTTTACCGGCTACCGCAAGACGACGGTGCAGGTCCGGCGCCGGGCGACCGGCCCCGGCCCCATCCTCCCTGCGATGGGGGAGGTGGAGGGCTACGAGATCCACATGGGCGAGACGGAACGGGGAGAACTGCCCGAGGCGTTCGCCGGCGAAGGAGCCGCAACCCCCGACGGCCTGGTCTTCGGGACCTACATGCACGGCCTCTTCCAGAACCCCGGTGCGGTAAACGCCCTCCTCGCCTACCTCTCGGAGCACCGGGGCGTGCCGTTCGAGCCGGTGACGGCAGAGAGCGGCGCCCTGGGGGCCGCGGCGTCCTACGATGACCTGGCGCGGCACTTCGAGGCGCACGTGGATATGGAGGCTATTCTGGCCTGGTTTGGGGATGCGACGGGCCGAACGTGACCGGCCGAAGGGCAGTAGGCAAGCAGGCAGATCCGGAATGCTTGTGGAGACCAGGATCATCATGCTTCAGGCAGTGGTGGTTATCATGCCCCGGCTAATGCATCAGGAACCTGCCGCTCTCAAATCGGAACTTGCCGTCCGGTATCCCGGAGATATAGGGGGATACTGCGACGGCAAAGACAGTTTTGTGAAACGCGTGGAACGTGACGCGTTGCAATGGTACTGGAAAACATACGGTGCAGCCGGTCGGGGTCAGGCTCCGGGGCCCAACACCCGACTTCACTTCGGATAGGGTTAGCCCGAAGAACCTCTTCTCAAACGGCTTTCAGATAACAAACCGGAACGCGATCCAGGCCACCAGCACCATGATGGCGGCATACTTCAGCCCCGCGAGCGCCCGCCCTTCGCCCATGACGCCGGCCGCAAGTCCCGAGAAGAATCCCTGGATCAACGCGGCGTGGCAGAAGAGCCGATTGTAGAGGAAGAGATCAACGGTGCCTATGAATGCCTGGCTCGAACCCGACGCCGCGACCGCCTCGCCCGCCTCCGCCATCGTGGTGAGGAAGGTGCTCGAGAGCACCCCGATGACAAAGAGGAAGACGAAGAACGACATGACGACGATGATCATGTAGATCATCATCCCGTTCTTGCGCTCGGACTTCAGGTTGAAGAACTCGTAGGCGTCGTGCGCCGCCGCCCGCAGCACCTCGCTCACGTCACCGCCGGCGGAACTCGCGTGAGCAATCAGATCGACGCTCCGTTCCGCGAGCGGGGTGCTCACCGCCTTCCCGAACCGGCGGATAGCCTCCACGAACGGGACGCCCCAGGACATCTCGGTATCGAGTTTGCGGATATGCGGCGTGAGCGACCCGTACTCGCCCTCCGAGACGATGTGGATGGCGTGCGGGAGCGTCATACCCGAATCGTTCATTCCGGCCACATCGCGGAAGAAGTTCGGGAGAGACGCCTCGATGCTCGACACGCGCAGCGATTCTTTCAGATCGAGGACTGCGAGCGGCACGATGGCGATAAGGAGTGCGAAGACAAAGACATCGTCGATCATCGTCGTCGTGAAGAGGACGTTGACGCCATAGGAGAGCACCATGCTCGCCAGCGCGCCGATGAAGAGCAAGAGCGCCACCGGAACGGAGATGAAGAGGACGGTGACGGGCTCCGCCATCATCACCTGGAGCGGGTGTTTGAGGAAGCGGTAAAACCCTTCCTGGTACTTCCGCCGGTTCTCAATCTTCCCGAAGATCTCCTGCTCCCGCTCAGTAAACGGGTCGAGTTCCTGAGCAACCGTTTCCGCGCCGCCGTCAGCGAGCCGGTTCCGGCCCGAAGACCGGTTCAAAAAGTCATCGAAAATCTCCTTGAACCCCATATCACACCTCCGGAGTCATGGAACTGATCAGGATGACGAACATCACGCTCCCGAACGGTACAAGCAGGTAGATGATGATGTAGAGGAAGAACGGGTTCGAATCGCCGGAGATAAGCGTCATGATCGACTGCAGGATGATCAGAAAGAGCATGCCGGCGACCATCGCGGTAACGTAGGACTCCGCGATCAGCCCGAGCGTCTCTAAAAACGACTTTTGCTGCTGGTTATTCTCGAGCGTATACTGGTGAGCCTTGGTGCGGAAGTACTCCGTAAGGTTGCTCCCGCTGGAGATGCTTGCAACGGCCCCCTGCAGGAACTCACGCATCCGCTCGCTCGGCGTCGCCTGCGAGACCGCCCGCAGGGCTTCGAGA
The DNA here is from genome assembly GCA_035363235.1 of Methanoculleus sp. Classification (GTDB taxonomy): domain Archaea; phylum Halobacteriota; class Methanomicrobia; order Methanomicrobiales; family Methanoculleaceae; genus Methanoculleus. The sequence continues at coordinate 1,504 of DAOSER010000082.1, read as the reverse complement.
AGGTCTTTCCCGAAGAAGTCGGTCTCCCGGGCGACGTAACGTGCCTCGACGGCGCTCTCGCCGTAGATTTTGCTCTGGCCAAGCAGCCGGAAGACCTCGTCGGGGGTGATCCCGGCTGAAGACATGGCGGTGACGTAGTTGATGGCGTACGGGAGGGTGGCGTCGATGTTCCTGCGGCGCTCCCCGGCCTGTATGCCGGGATACAGGAGGAAGATCAGGTAGGTAATTCCCCCGAATATCAGGAGAGAGATGACCGTGATGGTGATGGTGCCAAGCAGGAGTTTGTAGTCGTTTAAGGCGTAGAAGAACTCCGGAACCGCTCCGCGGTAGACAATCATATCGGGAACCCGCAGGAGGTAGGTCAGGAGCCCGATAAGCACCGCGGCGACCAGCCCAACGGCGATCGAGGAGACGTACGCGGTCGCCAGATAGGCCTCGAACGGGGTATTCATCCGTGCCCCCATCAGATCGTTTCTGAGGCTGATATAGTCGCCCCGCTTCGCCTTCAGGCCGTGACCGATCAGGTTGAAGCAGAGCCGCTCATAACTGTTCATGCGGAACCGCCCTCCCCGTAGAGGTCCGAGCGCACCCGCTGGATGACCGTCTCCGGGTCACGGAAGTAGGAGACCAGGATCTTGCTCACGTCGCGGAAGTGGCGGATCTTCTTGATACGCATCCATTCCAGCACTTCCTGCCGCCGCTTCAGCTCTTCACGCATTCGCTCTTCGCTCCATCCCCGGTCTTCCATGATCTGTTCAAGGATGTAGGATTTGCCGGAATACCGGATCTCGTCGGTCGCCGGGTGCCACCGGAAGACCTCGTTCGTGATCAACTCGTTCGTCCGGGGATCGATATCCAGGATCTCGATGAGCTGCTTGTTGCGCCGGATCCGCTGGCCGCCCACCCGGGCCTGCACCTGGATGGACATCAGGGAGAGCGCGGAAAGCATGTTCCTCGGCACGTTGATCGGCGGGTTTTCCAGACGGTGAACGGCGCTCGCCACGGAGTCGGCGTGCATCGTCGCGTAGGTGACGTGGCCGGTGCTCATCGCCTGGAAGAGGGTCAGGGCCTCGCGGCCACGGACCTCGCCG
>DAOSER010000082.1:0-403 GCA_035363235.1 Methanoculleus sp. | reverse complement strand
ACGCAGGAGTTCGTACATATCGATCTCGCCCCGCCCGTCCTGCGAGAACGAGTCGCGGGTGATACTCGGGATCCAGTTCGGGTGGGGGAGTTTCAGTTCCCGGGTATCCTCGAGGGTGACGATCTTTGCAAGCGGCGGAATGAAGAGCGAGAGCGCGTTCAGCGTCGTAGTCTTTCCCGACGCCGTTCCGCCGGCGAAGATGCAGGACTTGGCGTTCTCGACCGCAAGCCAGATGAAGGCGATTCCAAGCGGCGAGAAGGTGTGCCACTCGATAAGGTCTGTAGGCGTGATCGGCTCCTCCCGGAACTTCCGGATGGTGAACGTCGAGCCGTGAGCGGTCACTTCCGAGCCGAGCGTCATCTGGATACGCGACCCGTCGCTCATCGTGGCGTCCAGCATCGGT
>DAOSER010000081.1:0-8973 GCA_035363235.1 Methanoculleus sp. | reverse complement strand
GCACCTGCGGTGCTCATGCTCCGTTCCTGCGGAACGTCGCAACCCGCACCTGCGGGGAAGTCGTTCCGCCCCCCGCGAGGGGCGGGCAGTGCATGGCGATAGGCGGCGCTCTCACGGGAGCGCTGGAGAAGGTTGAAGGGGCTGCAGACCTTCGATACATCCTGATTGGAACACCTGTATCCAGGGTTTCTATCATCCGGGGCCAGGATGTTGAAACGGCTTTCCAGTGGGTATCGCCACGCGGGGGAGGGGTCGGGAGGGGGTGTCCCCCTCCCGGCAAAAGCATCCCGGGATGCCCTCGAAGACTGAAGGGGGCGCACGTCCACAACCCGGGCACCGAAAAACGACGTTCCCCTGAGGCAAACCGACCCGGCTCTCCCGGAGAAAAAGGAACCTGCCGGATCACTCCGGCTGGTGGACGGCGTACAGGTCGTCCACTGCCGCCCTGTCCCCGCCGTTCTTTGCGAGCAGGTCCATGTAGGCGTGAACCTCCGGGGCATACTCCTTCAGGACCTCCGGGGAGGTGTGGTAGAGCATGAAGGCCTCGGCAAAGATCGCCGCCTCCCTCTCCTCACCGGCGGGTGCGGTGATCCGGGCCAGGTAGGTGCCAGGGTTTTCCGCAAGCGCCGCAAACGTCTTACTCTCCCCAAATTCCATCGTGTGGTAGACGCGGTAGCCCACCTGCTGGACAAAGACCTCGTCGGCTCGCGCCGGATCCCTGTCCGACCGGATGTAAATGGCGTTCTCCTCGGGGACGTAGACCCCGCTCACGTCCCCGGACACGCCCTCCTGCCTGAACACTTCACTCCTGCTGTCGATGTAGACAGTAAGGTCCTCCAGAAACTCTTCTCGAATTTTGGTGCTCTGCTGTAGCACCAGGGCCTCCGCAAGTGCCGCTTCGGTGCCGCTCCCATCCCTGTTCTCCAGACGGAAACCAGCAACCGGGCTCACTGAAAAGGCCGAACAAACGACGACGATGAGAATAGTCGCCGCAACCAACCGTGATCGGAATCGTGGGTCCATGAGTCGTTTTCCCTCTGCAGTACAAGGAGTTTCAAACAGTTTAATATATACTTTTCTAAAGTTAAAAATCAAATAATAACAGCCTAATTATTAAAAGAATATAATGTATTGCATACTTCAGGAAAAGAGTTGTTTAGAGATGCGAACCTGAATACAACAAAGAATATATAGAGCCATGATGCAAACCGCATCCGACACCTAATTACCCATGCAAGCGCATAGTAGAAACAATGAAACAGATCGCCCTCTACGGGAAGGGGGGAATCGGGAAATCCACCACTGCAGCGAACCTGTCGGCAGCACTCGCGGGAGAGGGGCTCGACATCCTGCAGATCGGCTGCGATCCGAAGCACGACAGCACCCGCATGCTGATGCATGGGACCTGGATCCCGACGGTTCTCGACCTCATCCGGGAGCGCGGTGACGAGAACATCACCGCCGACGACGTGGTCTACGAGGGGTTCCGGGGCGTGCGCTGCGTGGAGGCCGGCGGGCCCGAGCCCGGAATCGGCTGCGCCGGCCGGGGGATCATCGCAACGTTCCAGCTCCTCGAGCGCCTGAACGCACTCAAGGGCGACGTGATCGTCTACGATGTTCTCGGTGACGTCGTCTGCGGCGGGTTCGCGATGCCGATGCGCGAGGGCTACGCCCGGGAGATCTATCTGGTCACCTCCGGCGAGTTGATGTCCGTCTATGCGGCAAACAACATCGCAAAAGCCATCGCCCGCCTCTCGCGCCGGGTGCGGAGCAGGTGCACGCTCGGCGGCGTGATCTGCAACGCGAAGAACATCGAGGGGGAGCAGGAACTGGTCGAGGAGTTCGCCCGCCGGATCAACTCCCGGCTCATCGCCTACATCCCCCGCTCAAGGATTGTCCAGGTTGCGGAATTGCAGAAGCAGACAGTCGTCGAGTACGCCCCCGAATCAGACCAGGCGGCGGTCTACCAGGAACTTGCCCGCACGATCTATGGGAACGAGACGACGAGCATCCCCACACCCCTCGAGATGGATGAACTCGAATCCTTCGCCCTCGAATTCGTCCAGGTTTGAGGGATGCACCCTAACCGGGGCGCTCTCGGTGACGACAGAGATACGGGACGCCATCTCTATCATCCACGGTCCGGCAGGATGCACGCACCATAACTTCTCCCTCCTTCACGCCACATTGCTCTCGAACGACCGGCTCGAAGTTCCGCGCCTCCTCTCCACCCGTTTAACAGAGAACGGCATCATCTTCGGGGGCGAAGAGGCGTTGGAGAAGACCCTGACGCGGGCGCTCTCCCTCTCGCCCGCCTCCATCTTCGTCCTCTCGACCTGCATCGTCGAGACGATAGGAGACGACACCGAAGCCGTCTGTGCGAAAGACCGGGGTGTCCCGGTGATCGCCGTGCCGACCGCAGGGTTCCTCGGCGGGGTCTTTGAGGCCGGCATCAGGAATGCCCTCTCCACGGTCGCCTCGCTCGCCCGGCCGGCGGCCGGGACAACCCTCTCGGCAAACCTCGTCGGCGAGAAGAACCTGGAGTACGGCGTCGACGAGAACGCGGCCGAGATCGCGCGCCTCCTTGGCCGGCTCGGTATCGGGGTCAATCTGCGGTTCGTTCGGGGAATCGAGACAGGGGATGTCGAGCGCCTCGGCTCGGCCGCCGTGAACATCCTCCGGGAGCCGGCGCTCCGGCCGGTCGGCGAAGACCTCGAGCGGAGGCTCGGCACGCCGTATGTGGACTCGTTCCCTACCGGCCTTGCGGGGACGTGCCGGTTCCTCGAAGAGGTCGGCCGCATCTGCGGCGTCGACGCCTCGGCCGCCATCGAAGAGGAGCACGCCTTTCAGGCCGCGATGCTCGGCCGGTTTGCCGATATTGCCGGGAGCCGCGTGCACTTCCAGTCCCCTCACCCCATGCTCAGGGGCGATCCGGGCGCGGAGGCCATCTGCACCGAGTGCGCAGAAGCCCTCGATCTCACCGCCGACCCGGACGGGGCGGCCATCCCCTATCCGTATCCGGCGCCTGTGGGAACCGCCGGCCTCCAGCGGATGCTGCATCGGTGGAGGATCCTTATCCGGGAGAAGCAGCGGGGGTGAGATGGATGCCTGCTGCCGACCGTATGCTTAAATATCCGATGCGCGGAGAGGGAATACAGGAGTGAGTGCCAGAGTATGTTTGAACGCATCCTGTTTCCCACAGACTTTTCAGAACCCTCCATGAAAGTGCTGGATTACATCCCCGCGCTGCAGGAGGCAGGAACCCGGGAGGTGGTCCTCGTCCACGTCATCGACTCAAAGGACGTCGCGCTGATCGCTTCCGGCGGGCAGGGGTTCCTCGGAACCGTACCCGACCAGGAGACCGAGACCCAGCGCCAGCTCCGGGAAGAGATCCAGCACCGGATCCTCGATACCCGCCGGGCGCTCGAGAAGCGGGGCCTGAAAGTGACCATCCGGACGCCCGTCGGCACCCCGGGAAAGGAGATTGTGGCCGCGGCCGATGCGGAAGGAGCCTCGCTCATCGTCATCGGTTCCCACGGCCGGTCGAACATCCGCGACCGCCTGCTCGGGACGGTCTCGGAGTACGTGATCAAGAACGCCCGCCAGCCGGTGCTGGTCATCAAGCGGGACATTGTTATCGGGAGGTAGTCCCTCCCCCCTGCATCTGAAAGGCGGTCTCTACCGTTCCTGCCGGCTCTCAAGCAGCCTTCTTATCGCCCGGAGTTCCTCCACCACCGCATCGGCGGCCGGCGCCCCTTCGGGCTCCCCTCCGGTCGCAGCGACCGGCCCGGTAGTCCTCACGAAGTTCATGATCTTCTCCTGAAGGTCTTTCGGGTCCGCTATCCCGTTGAGGATGATCTCCGCCCGGGCCTGGGCCGAGTAGCCCGCAGTCTGCACCCTGACCGCTGAGAAGGAGAAGAACCGCATCAGGGGGCCCTGGATGATATCGACGTTTGTGATCCGGTTGTAGGGGACGATCCCCGTCTGGCGGAACCAGACCCCGCGCTGCCAGGTCACCTCGGTGACGGTGAGCCGGTAGACGATGCTCTCGTGGTAGAGCGGTATCCAGTAAGCGACGAAGGCGACGATGGCGAGCGCCGGGACGGCGACGGCGAGAGCGACGGGCAGCGGGCTGAAGATGACGATGGGAGCGAGCCATGGCAGGACGAAGGCGACGACGGCCAGGACCAGGGACGCATAGAGGTACGACCGAAACCGGGGCACCGGTTCGAACGCTTCACCGATACGGAGCGGAGTGAGGGGCATGCTATCACAGTAATCTCAATCCCGACAGATTAAGTCTTCCCGGCCGGCGAGGTCCCTCCTGAGGATGTAACGATCGCCTCCCTCGCCGAAGTAGCCCGGATAGAAATCCATCTCCAAAAACCCGTGCCCCTCATAGAGCGCCCGGGCAGCGTGGTTTCCCGGTGCCACCGAGAGGTACACCTCCGCCGCCCCCCTCTCACGCAGGCCGGCGATGACGGCGGCAACGAGGCTCTCCCCGAACCCCCGGCGCCGGTAGCCCTCCGCCACCACCAGCCGGACGATCCATCCTGTCGTCCGGCGGTGCTGCACGAGAGCTCCGATGGTGTAGCCGACCACTCGCTCGCCGCAGTCCGCAACCAGGAAGGTGTCGGCGAAAAGGGCGCCGGCCTGCCGGACGAAGACCTCGGGTTTGCAGTCTCCCGGGCTGTTCGCCCGCTCAAGGTCACACACGAGAGCATAATCGTCTTCACGGTATCTCCTGATGACAAGATCCATACCAGAGTATTCATCGTTAAGGTTTATACTCCCCGGGCTGCCGGCGACTTCTCTTCGAGTCCTCATGCTTCGGATGTTATATCCGCCAGTCTTGTGAGACAGGTTGTCTTGAAAACCTCACGCGAGACAGCACCCCCAACCCCGTCATCGCCCGCATGGCCATGCCGACGCCAGGTGCGCCCCACGGGGTGAACACAGCCGGTTGCAGGGCGCACCCGCATCCTGCAATTATCCAACCGCAAAAAAGAACCAGCCCGGAGGCATCACGTCCCCGAGCGCCTCTGAGCCACAACTCACTTCTTCACGCCGGCCTGGAGCATGTCGCGCGCCATCTTATAGGTCTCGACCTTCTGTTGCATCAACTCTATCCAGTGCTCTTTCATCTTGATGCGGTTCTCAATCATCCGGACCGTCAACTGCCGCACCTGGTCCTCGTCAAGAAGTTCAAACATCCGCTCAAGGAGCATCCCGTGAGCGCCGGGTCTACCACCATGTGTCATCTCATAACCTCCTCACTGCGATCTGCCTATCCAGCAGAACGGCACTCCTGTGCTCACCGGGTCATAAAAACCTTATGGCGGATGCGGCTGCCCCGTGCTTAACGGGAAAGCGCAAACGTTTCGCCGTGCTCAGCCTGGTTCTCGGCGGACGGTTCGTGGAGGACGATACAGATGTCCCCGGGAAGAACCCCGGCGTTACGGGCGAGGTTCCCGACGATCGCCCGGCAGAGCAACTCCCTCCTTCTCAGCGCCGCGCTCCCGGCATGAGGGGGACCGCGATCAGGGCCGCGTCATCCGATCGGCCGGAAGGCACCGGGAACATCAACGGTTTCCTAGAAGAGATCCGTGCTTTCGCTTCCGGAGCGCCGGTTCCGGTTGATGCAGGCGTTGAGCACCTCTTCCATCAGCCGGAGCGCCCCTTCAACCCCGGCGACCGCGTGGGAGGAGAGAGAGATCCTGTCCCTGAGCGGCGGCGTCAGCCCGACGAACGCAGCGCCGGGAGCGATCGACGCTTCGTAGGAGGAGCCGAGGATCAGGTCGGGTTCGGCGTTTCGGATCATCTCCCCGATGACCGAGAAATCGGTCGTAGGGGTGATGCCGCCGCCGGAGGAACCGTTCCGGGCGGCGACGCAGGCGATCTCGGCACCGAGATACCGGTCGAGGAGGTCGGCGGCAAACGCGGCGTAAGCGTTTCCGGTGGCGATCGCCACCCGGGGAGGGTCAAACCTCCTGAGGTACTTTTCGCAGGCCTTCCGGAGCCGGGCATCGGCCCATGCAACTTCATCCAAGACCGGGCGGGGGTCCACGCCGTCGACCTTGGCGCTAAGCCGCTCGAACGTCTCGCCGACGGCATCAAGGCCGAGAAGCGAGCCGCAAGAGGTCCCGACACCGCTAGCGAGGTCCGGGTTCGTCCCGACGGTGAACGGTGCCGCCCGACGGGTCGCGGCGTAGCAGTCGAGGCAGAAGGTGGCAGCGACACTGACACCGGCGAGGCTGAGCAGGCGCCGCGCCTCGAGGGCGTTCCCCCGGCAGAAGGGGTCGGTGCGGCAGATGCCGTCGATGTTGATGCCGGGAGCGTCGGAGTCGACCTCCGGCGCGATCGCATCGAGCGCACGGTGGTAGCCGGCCTCGAGGTCGCCGAGGAACCCGGGGCTGTCGACGACGAGGACTTCCCCGTCGCGGGCGAGGGCGGAGAGATCTTCGCCCATGATCGCGGGCACGCAGGTGTTGACCACGGCTATCCGGGGATACCGGCCGGCGAGTTCCCGGATCACTTCCGCGAGGCGGGACTCCGTGCCGAAGATGACCTCGTTCTCGACGAGGAACGTCCCGTAGATGGGAACCCCGACAAGCGACGCGGGGTAGAAGTAGCACCCGCTCGAACCGTGGACGATGACGGCGACGTCCTCGAACCCTGAAAGGCAGGCGACCGCCCCGGTCATCGCGCAGGGCCAGAGAGGATTCTCGCACGGAATTTGCTGCTCTTCCTGCATCGTTCTACAAGATCATGGTGGTGCGGGGATATAAAAGACGGGCTCTGCGGGGATGTCCTGAAGCCCCTGCAGCGCCCTGCCGGCAGTGGAGACCAGTGAATGATCCGTGAGGGAGGACTTTTGCAGTATAGCGATGGGGCCCGGTTAGAGCGCGAAGAACGGAAAAGCGGGGAGAAGGGCCGGCGGCCCTACACCGTCTTCACAAGCGACGCGAGGTGGCGCCCGATCTCGCTCGTCTTCTTCGCGCCGCCCATGTCCCGGGTAACGTATCCTTCAAGGATGCTCCTCTCGATCGCCCTGAGGACTGCCGCCGCGGCCTCGTGCTCGCCGAGGTGGTCGAGGAGCATCGAGCCCGCCCAGACGGTGGCGAGCGGGTTCGCGACGTCCTGGCCGCGGTACTTCGGCGCGGAGCCGTGGATCGGCTCAAACATCGATGTGCCGTTCGGGTTGATGTTCCCGCCGGGGGCGAGCCCGAGCCCGCCCTGGATCATGGCGCCGAGGTCGGTGATGATGTCGCCGAACATGTTCGGGGTGACGACGACGTCGAACCACTCGGGGTTCTTGACGAACCACATCGTGACGGCGTCGACGAAGTTGAACTCCGTCTTGACGTCCGGGTATCCGGTGGCGACATCGGTGAAGACGTCCCGCCAGAGGCCGTAGATATCGGAGAGGACGTTTGCCTTGTCGACCGACGTGACCTTCTTCTCCCGCCGTTCCGCGAGATCGAAGGCGTAGCGGATCGCCCGCTCCGCACCCGCCCGGGTGACGACACCGATCTGGTAGGCGAGCTCGTCGGCGTCGGTCTCGACGTCCAGCCCGAACCTGACGTTGTAGATCTCGCGGACGACATCGAGGGTCTTAGTCTCGCGTTTTCCGGCGAACCGGGAGCCGATCCCGACGTAGAAGTCCTCGGTGTTCTCGCGGATGACGACGAAGTCGATATCCTCCGGGCGCTTGTTCGCGAGCGGCGTCATGACGCCGTCGAGGAGTTTGATCGGCCGGAGGTTGATGAACTGGTCGAAATGGAACCGGATCGCAAGCAGGATGCCCTTCTCGAGGATCCCGGGCTTCACCCGGTCGTCGCCGATGGCGCCGAAGTAGATCGCGGAGAACTTCGAGAGTTCCCAGATGTCTTCTTCGGTCAGGAGTTCGCCGGTCGCGAGGTAGCGGTCGGCCCCGATATCGAACTCCGTCCACGCGATATCGAACCCGTAACGCTCTCCTGCGGCGTCGATGACCTCTCTCCCTGCAGCAACGATCTCGGGGCCGATCCCGTCCCCGCCGACTGCGGCTACTCTGTGCTGCATGTCTTCACCTCATCCAGGTTCTTCGCGTAGGCCACCAGGCCGCCGGCATCGACGATCTCCTTCATGAACCCGGGCACCGGCTCGATTACGAGGTGCTTCCCGTTCACCTCGATGTAGCCGGCGGCGATATCCACCGTGACGGTCTCGCCGTCCCGGATGCTGTCCGCCCCGGCAGAGACCAGCGGCAGGAGCCCGGTGTTGACGGCGTTCCGGTAGAAGATCCGCGCAAATGACTTCGCGACGACGACCTTCACCCCGGCGCCGAGGAGCGCGAGCGGCGCGTGCTCGCGGGAGGAGCCGCACCCGAAGTTGCTGCCGGCGACGACGACGTCGCCTTCCTGCGCCTCCTTCGCGAACTCGTCCCGCGTCCCCTCGAACGCGTGCTTCGCGAGTTCCGCCGGGTCGTAGATGGTGAGGAACCGCCCGGGGATGATTGCATCCGTATCGATATCGTCGCCGAACTTCCAGACTCGCATGATTCACACCTCCCTCGGGTCGGTTATCTCCCCGTAGAGGGCGCTCGCCGCCGCCGTCGCCGGCGAGGAGAGGTAGACCGACGCCTGCGCGCTCCCCTGCCTGCCCCGGAAGTTCCGGTTCGAGGTCGAGAGCGAGACCTCCCCGGGAGCGAGGAGCCCGAACGCCCCGCCCATGCAGGGACCGCAGCAGGGAGCTTCCACAAGGGCGCCCGCCTCGACGAACCGCTCGATGAGCCCCCCCCGGAGGGCCTTGAGGTACTCGGTCCGCGAGGCCGGGATGACGATCACCCGGACGCCGTCGGCGAAGCGATCGGCGTTCCCGAGCACCTCGGCCGCCTCAGCGAGATCCTCGTAGCGACCGTTCGTGCAGGAGCCGATGAAGACCTGGTCGACCTTCGTCCCGGCGACCTTCGTGACGTCCACGACGTTGTCG
>DAOSER010000080.1:0-9011 GCA_035363235.1 Methanoculleus sp. | reverse complement strand
ATCATCAGGTACATGTCCCTCCTGATCCCCGGCCCCATCGTATCGAACCTCGTGATTGCCTTCTATAGCCTTGCCATCATCCTCATCGTGCCCACGTTCCGTGAGGCGCTCGGGATCGGCGTCGTGGCCGGTGTTGTCTGTGCCCTCCTCAGCCACTCGATCTTCCCACCCGCGAATCTCATCAGCGAACCCATCGGGGCGGTCGTCTGTCTTGGGACCTACCTGGTGCTGAGAGACCGGTTCGTGCTCGCCCCGGCGGTGACGACCCTTGTTGCCACCTTCGCGAGCGGCTTCTCCTTCATCCTCATCGCCCTCCTCGCCGTGGCCCCGACGGTCCTCGGCAGGTTCGGGACCTTTGAAGCGTTCCTTGCGGTCACCGTGCCGATCGTCCTGATCACGGCGGCGGTCAACGCCGCCGTCGCGCAGGCGCTCGAGATGCCGGCATCGCGGGCGCTGATGCATGGAGCCCGGCAGGCAGCTCCGGGACGGAATGCGAGGCCGATCGATGAGTCCTGAGACCGGGCGGGAGACCGCCCTTTCTATCGAGCGTGTCTCCTACACCTACCCGGGATCCGCGACGCCGGCGCTCGACGGGATCGACCTCACCGTCGCGAAGGGGGAGATCGTCTTCGTCACCGGCCCCACCGGGGCGGGCAAGACGACGCTCTGCCTTGCGGCGTCCGGTATCCTCCACCACGAGTACGGCGGCACACTGGAGGGTGCGATCACCATCCTCGGCAAGGACGTCCGGGACTACCGGAGCATGGGCGAGATCGGGAGGCACGTCGGGGTGGTCTTTGACGACGCTGATGCCCAGCTCATCTTCACGACCGTCGAGGAGGAGGTGGCTTCCGGGCTTGAGAATCTCGGGGTTTCCCGGCAGGAGATGCACCGGAGGCTCCGGGAGGTGATGGAGGCGACCGGGATCACCGGTCTCGCGGACCGGGCCCCGCACACCCTCTCCGGGGGGCAGAAGCAGCGGGTCGCCATCGCCGCAACGCTTGCCCTGGGTACAGAGATCCTCATCCTCGACGAACCGACCGCCGAACTGGATACGGAGGCGACCGGTGCGGTGTCCGCGCTCCTCAGGCGGCTCGCGGACGAGGGCACGACCGTCCTCATCGTCGAGCAGAAGTTCGATGCGCTTGCTGCCATCGCGGACCGAATGGTCGTGATCGAAGGCGGGAGGATTGTGCAGGACGGGTCGCCCGCCGGAATGATGCAGGGCGGCCTTCTGCAGTCCCCGGCAGGCGCCGCCCGGCACCCGGCACCGGCAGCAGCCCTTCCGGCGGAGGCGCTCCCTGTCGTATCAGTCCGGGGGCTCGTCCATCACTACGATGGGGTCGCTGCCATCCGGGGCCTTGACTTCGATGTTGCTCCCGGTGAGATCGTGGCCGTAGTCGGGGAGAACGGGTCCGGGAAGACGACGCTCGTCAAACACTTCAACGGGCTGCTTCGCCCCACCGAAGGAACCGTCATCGTCGATGGGCTCGACGCCGCGACCGTTCCGATAGCACAACTCGCTCGCCGCGTGGGTCTTGTCTTCCAGAATCCGGACACCATGCTCTTTGCGGAGACCGTGGAGGACGAAGTGGCGTTCGGCCTGAAGAACATCGATTCCGGCGACCCCCGGGAGCCGGTCGACGCGGCCCTCCGGGAGGTCGGTCTCCTCCACCGGAAGGCGGCCTACCCGCGCTCGCTCTCCCGGGGCGAGCGGCAACGGCTGGCTATCGCCTGCGTCATCGCCATGAAACCGAAGGTGATCGTGCTCGACGAGCCCACGACCGGTCTCGATGCCCGGGAGTCGGGAAGGGTCATGGAGATCCTCGCCCGCCTGCGCCAGGACGGCCGCACGATCATCATGGTGACGCATGATAGGCTTCTCGGGGAGGAGTATGCGGATCGCATCGTCAGGATGGAGCAGGGAAGGATCGTCCGTGATGGAAAAACCTGTAAGGAGGAACCATGTCCGAGATTATGCAGTACGTCACCCGGGAGAGCGCTTTTCACCGCCTCCACCCACTTACCAAACTGATCTTTGCAGCCGTTGTCGTAGCCCTTGCGGTGCTGACGGGCGATACCGTGATGCTCGCGGTCCTTGCCGGTGCGGTCGTAGCCGTGGCGGTGGCGGGAGGGCTCGCCCGCGACCTCGTTCGCCAGGTGCCCCTGCTGATTTCGCTTGCGGCGAGCCTGCTCGCCCTTACCGTCCTCACCATCAGGAGCGGGGAGATCATCTGTTACCTGGTTCCACCATCGGTCCCGGTCATCGGCGGGGCGTTCCCCGTCACGGTGGGAGCGATCGACCTTGCGCTCGCGATGTCGCTTCGGTTCGCGGCGATGCTCTTTGCGTTCCAGCTCCTGGTCATATCCACCCAGCCGCGCGACCTCGTCCACGTCATGGACCGCCTCAGGATGCCTGTGGACTACACGCTCATGTTCCTGATTGCGCTCCGGTTCATCCCGAGCCTGCAGCTTGAGGGGAAGCGGATCCACGAGGCGCAGCTTGCCCGTGCCTATAACCCCGGAAGAGGCCTTGCCGGGAAGATACGGGGTCTCTTTCCCATCATCATCCCGCTGGTCTCAAACTCCCTCGGGAAAGCCACGGTCCTCGGGCTGACCATCGATCTCCGGGGATACCGCTCCGGCAGGCGGACACCGATGCACGACCTCTCCCCGGGCCGGGCCGATGTTGCCGGGATCTGCTGCATGGGCCTTCTCGTCGCAGGGTATTTGGCCGTGCTGCTCGTATAACCTGATATGCACAGCGGTGTCCCTCCGACGGCGTTCGAGTTCTACCTGGGCGGAAGCGTCGGCCCGTCCCTCTACGTCAGGCTCGTAGACGGCCGGCTCCTCTACGAATGGGCGAGTGCCGGCGGCTACTCCGGGGTGGTGATGGAGGCGTCGCCCACAGAGGAGGAATGGGCGCGGTTCCGGGAGATCGTCGACCGGCTCGGCGTCCGGGAATGGGAGCGGGAGTACGTCTCCGCCCACTCCTGCTGCGACGTCACCTACTGGCACCTGCGGATGGAGATGGACGGGGAGAACACCGTCGTCCGGGGAGCAAACGCCTACCCGGGTTCGGATGGCCCGGAGGTCTCGAAGCAGTTTCGCGAGTTCCGGGCAGCAGTGGAACGGCTGATCGGGCGGAGCCCCTGAGCGATCAGGAATAAAGCCCTCTCAGGTGTTCTAGGCTTCGTTCGTACTGTTCAAACGAGTTCGGTTCGATGACTTTCGTAGCACACGGGGGCAGAACCGCCATTACATGCCGAAAATTGATATTCCCATCGCCGCATCCCAGATGGTCGTCCCGACTGCCGCAGTTATCGTGCAGGTGGACGTGGATTGCTCCTCCCCGTTCCAGGAAGGATGCCAGGTTGCCGTTTGTGTGGGCATGCCCCACGTCGAGGGCGAAGCCGAGGTTCCGGTCGGTGAGGCGGTCGAGAAACTCCGGCGACCTGAAGAAACAGATATCCCACGCCCCCATATTCTCGACAGTAAACCTGACACGTACGTCCCTCTGGATTGCGGCGAGGTCATCAAGCGATCGGTCAAGGGCTCGTTGTGCAACGCTCCGCATCTCTTCTCCCCAGATGTGCCCCGGGTGGATTACCAGCCGCTCGGCGCCGATCCGGTCGCAGACCTCTGCGAGATCACCGAGGACCCTGACGGCTGCCCTTCGCAGATGCTCGTTATCGGATGCGATGTTGATATCGGCGACCGGCGCATGGACCGTGTAGCGGAGTTCGAATGAGTGGCAGACCTCTTCGAACCGGAAGAGGCTATGAGGGCCATCGGAGAGGATCTCCGCAAGGCCCGTACGACCGGCGATATGGCCGAGCGCCTCCTCAAGCGTCCGGTCCATCAGGCAGCAGGTGGAGCAGCCGATGTCCCTCACGTTACGCCGCCTCCCGCTTACCTCTTCTGCAGGAGCAGGATGGCTGCGGATAGCGCGCAGATGAGCAATAGTACGCCGAACCCCGGCGATTGGACAGCCTCGGTCGCCTCCGGCGTACCTGTCCCGAAGAGGTCCGGGTGAAGGTCCCCTGCCACCTCCTCAAGCGCATCCACGATCCGCGGGCTTCCGCGGCTGACGACATCAGCGTCGACGACGTAAACGTGGTTGTTCCTGACCGCGCTGAGCCCCTGTAGGCGGGGTTCGCTTACGATGTAGTTATAAACGGCATCGTATCCGTCCCGGTTCATGCCGCTGCCCGAATTGACCAGAATATAAGCGGGATCCGTGGTGATGAACTCCTCAAGGCTGACGATACTCCATTCCTCGACCGAACCGAACGCGTTGGTCCCCCCGGCCATCGTGATCACCTCGTCCTGGAACGTGCCCCGGCCACTGACCCAGAGCGGATCGTACCAGACAATATGGGCGACGGACGGCCGTTCGGTCTGGTTCTCGACCTTTCCAATCACCGTCTGGATGCGTTGCTGGAGTTCCTCAACGCATGCCGATGCCTGCTCTTCCTGCCCGGTCACCCTTCCGGCAAGTTCGATGTCCCGCAGGACACCATCGACCGTCTGCGGGTTGAGGATGACAACGGTCATCCCGAGCGTTCGCAGGCGATTGGCAACGTCTTCAGTATTACGCGAGGCAAAAACCAGATCCGGTTCCGCCGCAAGCACCCTTTCGACGTTGCCGGTGATGAATCCGCCGACCTTCGGCTTATCGGCCGCTGCCGGCGGATAGTCGCAACAGTCGGTGACACCGACGATTCGGTCCTCAAGGCCGAGGGCATACAGGATCTCGGTGTTGGAGGGCGCGAGCGAGACAATTCTCTGCGGTGTTCCCCGGATGACGACGGTCTCCCCGAGATCGTCGGTCACTGTCACGCATCGTTCGTTCTCACCCGCCGTTACGGGTGATGCGCCTGCTGCACCGGCAAGCAGAGCGAATACAATGATCGCTGAAACAGAGAGTATCAGGCACGCGGTTCGCATTATCATAGGTACACTTGGGTTATGGTAATAACAGTTTACAAATTGACATCACGTTACGGCACCGCACGTCAACCGGCGCGGCTCCCTTCTGCATCGCCTTCCCGGAGCGATCCCGCGCATATTGCCGGGCTTGGCGCTCAGGGCGAGAGTACAGGGTTTATCCCCGATCAGGATATCCCTGCGGCAGACCGGCAAGGAGTTCCTCTGCTCCCTCGATCCGGAGCGCCCCGCGCGACTCCAGTTCGGTCAGCACCGCATCGGCTTCGCCCCCGGTATAGTCCTCCATCCGGGAGTTGCTGTTTGAGTAGAGGAGTATGGGTTTTGCCGGGTAGTCGAGCAGCACCCGGAGGTTGTCGAGGTTCCCCCTGCCGATCGGCATTGCCGTAACGATGACAGCGTCTGCGCCATCCAGGCATTTCCGGAGGTCGGAGAGTGATCCAGGAGTGATGCCGTGAAATGGGGGTTCTGCAATACATGAGAGGCCAAGGCGCATGGCCGTACCGTAATCCGTATCCAGGACGTTTAAGACGCCGCAGGTGACCGTAAAGCCCGCAGCATGGAGCAGGTGGAGGATATCGGATCCCGTCCCCCCGCCACAGACAACGTGTACCCGCCGGTTTGTTCCCACCTTCGATTGGTGTGCATACACGGGCAGGATATACGGCTTCCCCGTCAGCGGGTGCGGCCTGACGAGAGCCTCCATCTGAAAGATCTCGCGGATGTTCTCGTAGGTCAGGACTTCTTCGGGCGTTCCTGCGGCGTAGACCTTCCGGTCTTTGAGGAGCAGGAGCCGGTCGCAGTAGTATGCGGCCAGGTTCAGGTCGTGAAAGACGCTTACCACCGTGATCTTTCCGGCGAGATCCCTGATGATATTAAGGATATCGACCTGGTGGCTGACGTCGAGGTTCGAGGTTGCTTCATCCAGCAGCAGGATCTTCGGTTCCTGCGCGAGCGCCCGTGCTATGAGCACCCTCTGGCGTTCTCCGCCGCTGATGCTATGTATCGACATCCCGGCAAGGTGGGCGACGTTGGCGAGATGCATGGCGCGATCGCAGATCTCCACATCCCGGGCTGTCTCGGAAGCAAGCCTCCCAATGTAGGGATGCCTTCCCATCATAACGATGTCGCGCACCGTGTAATCAAAGCCGATGGAGATGTCCTGCGGGACGACCGCAACCTGACGTGCAAGTTCCCGGTGCCCGAGCGTATCCAGATCGCGGTTATCGAGCCGGATCTCTCCGCTGTCCCGGGCGACAACCCGGCTCATCGCTTTCAAGAGGGTCGTCTTCCCTGACCCGTTCGGCCCGATGATTCCGAGGATCTCGCCCGTGTCGGCGTGGAACGTGATCGCTTCGAGGATCTTTTTAGCGCCGTAGGAGACGTCGATATCGATGATTTCAATCGGTTTCATGCTTTCATCCGGCTCCGGAGAAGGTATATGAAGAACGGTGCACCGAAACAGGCGGTGATAATCCCGACCGGCATATCGTTTGTGAAGGTCCTTGTGAGCGTATCCGACCAGATGAGGAGGATTGCGCCTGCGAGAGCAGCTGCGGGAAAGAGAAAGCGGTGGTCGGGTCCGACGATCAGGCGCATCACATGCGGGGTGATCAGGCCGACGAACCCGATCGATCCGGCTACTGCAACAGCGATGCCCGCCACGAATGCGCTCAGGGCGAGGAGGATCTGCTTCAACCGCTCGACGTTCACCCCGAGGTGGGTTGCGTCCTCTTCGCTCAGGGAGAGAATGTTGACGTCGCGTGCGAAGAGGTAGATGCCCGCGCACCCGAGCAGAATGGGGAGGGCAACGAAGACGTCGTTCCACGATATGTTCCAGAATCCCCCCATCAGCCAGAACATGATCTGGTGCAGGCTTCGTCCTGCGGTATACATGAGAAAGGAGAGGAGCGCCGAAAGGAGCGTTGAGAGGGCGACACCGGAGAGCAGAAGTGTTTCGACCGGGATCTTGCTCCCGCTGCGGGCGATGAAATAGACGGTGAACGTTGCGGTCATCGCCCCGATGAACGCGAACAAGGGCCGTCCTGTGCCGGCTAAGAGAACGATCGCGATCGTGGCCCCGAGCGCCCCGCCTGACGAGGTGCCGATGATGTAGGGATCTGCCATGGGGTTGCGGAACAGTCCCTGCATGGCTGTACCCGCTACGGCAAGCGCGCACCCGACCAGGGCTGCGGCGATCACTCTCGGCAGCCTGACATCCCAGACGATCTTCCACGCATTCTCCGACGAGAACAGGGATTCAAGAGAGATACCGGTCGGTCCGAGAGCGACCGCACAGGCCATGCTGATGAGAAGCACACAGATGAGTGCTGGAATTGTGATCGGTGCCGTTCTCCGCATAGTTGTGTCATAAAATTAAGTTTACTTTGTTAAAATCTATTTGGATTAATCACGGGTGTGCGCGGTCTTTTTCGGAGATCCGGTATGCTCCCGCGGACCCCCATCGACGCCCGGGCAGCGTGGAGCAAACCTCATACCCCTGGATAACCAAGATATATGGCATATGGGCAATCTGAACGTTGCCGTGCTGGGACCCCCCGGTTATGCGAAGGACCTCGGGAAGAAGGGCACGGAATCCGATATAACCTTCTATAACCTGAAGAAGGGTGATGATACCGTCACCATCATCGAGCCGACACGGTACCCCGAGCGGCTGGCTCCGCTCTTTTACGCTGCGTCGATGGCGGATGCGGCCCTCATCGTTGTCAGCGAGATCACCCCGACGTTCGGGGAGTGGGTGCTGATGCTCGACGAGGTCGGGGTGGAGCAGGGCTACATCGTCCTCCAGAACTACCTGACCCCCGGAGACCTCGCGCCGCTCCTCCGGGGAACCGTGCTCGAGCGCTACGAGTTCGTGGACGAAGACCCGATCGCGCTTCGCGACCGTCTGCTTCGCGAGGCGCACGCACGGACCTCCGCCCCGCCCGGTACCGGTGCCGTGGGGACTATCCCTATCGATCACCACTTCAACGTTCGCGGCATCGGGACGGTCATCCTCGGCGGCGTGGTGCGGGGCGGTATCAGGAAGCACGATACCCTGAAGGTCTATCCCGGGGAGCAGGCGATCACGGTGCGGTCCATCCAGAAGCACGACGACGACTTCGACTGGGCCGCCGAGGGCGACCGCGTGGGGCTCGCGCTCAAGAACATCGAGTCCGACGACCTCGACCGCGGTTTCGTCCTCTCCGACGATCCCGGAGTCCGGACCGGAACGAACCTTGAGGTACGGGCGACCCTGGTGAAGTACTGGCCGGCGCCGCTCACGGCGGGGACGGTGCTCCACCTCGGCCACTGGATGCAGTTTATCCCGGCGCGGGTTGAGGCGGTGCGGGACGATGGAGACTGGCGGCAGCCGACGCTCACGCTTGCGCTGGAAAAAGACCTCGTCTACCTCCCCGGCGATACGGCGGTGCTCCACTACCTTGAGGGCGGGAAACTCCGGATCGCCGGGCATATTGAACTGGTGTGAGCGGTAGTGACGTAAAAACTCCGGATTGCCGGGCAACATACTCTTCTTTTTGAGCAATTCGGCTGATGGATGTTGCAAGTCCGTCCCGCCGGCCCTTCCCGGGCTCGTCATGTCCGGGGCGGCATTCTGGTTGCATGTGGAGATTTGCGTGACTCACGCCTGACGGGTGTACCTCTCGGGGCAGCCACGGCGGGAATTGCACGACGCTAAAAAAAAGTGGGGTTTTAGACGAGTTTGAAGAGCGGGTGAGTGTCCACCTTGGGCTCGATACCGAAGTCGCGTGCCGCTTCCAGCACGACAATGTCGGCGTAGGCCTGTGCGGTGATCATCGCCTCAACGTTCTCGATCGGGCCGTACATGATCAGGTCGGCGCCGAGCGTGGTTGCAATCATGTTGCAGCCGATATCGGGCGCAGACCAGGCCGCCTGGCGGACTCCGTCCAGACCACCGAGGTAGTGGTGTGTGATCTGCTCGATGAGGGCATCCTTGCCCTCGAGGCCGGCCAGCTGCTGGGAGGGAACTTTCTTCGTTCCCTTCCACCGCTTCAGCCAGGTCCAGGAGACGGTCATGTTGT
>DAOSER010000079.1:0-9064 GCA_035363235.1 Methanoculleus sp. | reverse complement strand
GCATCCGGCTCTTCTCGATGAAGATGTCCTGCTCGCGGAGGATCTTCGCCCGGAGTTCTTTTTTGCTTTCGAGATCCTGCATCCTCGCGAAGAGCTGGTCCTTTATCCCCTCGACCTCTTTGCTCTCGCTTGCGATACGCGCCTCGACCGCCGCGAGTTGCTCGCGCTGCGCCGAGAGTTCCATCGCGAGGTTCGCGCGGTCGATCGAGAGGTTGCGGATCTGCCCGGCGCACTCCTCGACTTTCGCCTCGGCGCGTTTGCTGTCCATGTAGACCCGCTGAACCGCATCGAGGTTCTCGTCCCGGCTGACCTTCAGCTGCTCGATGGTCTTCTCGCCGAGTTTGATCGCGCCCCGCGCCTCTTCGAGCCTGCCGACGAGTTCGAGATACTCGGGGCCGCTCTTACGGTTTATCTCCTCGTCGACGGCTTGCTGGCGCCCGCGCGCCTCCTCGATGCTTGCTGCGAGAACTTCAACCTCGCCGGCGTTGCGCCCGAGCGCTGCCTGCTGATCGTGCATGAGATCGTGCAGGGTGCCGATCTCCTGCTCCTTCTGCCGGACGAGCGCCGCTCCCCGGCACCGCCCGAGGTGCTCGCGCTCCTCCTGCCGCCGCCGGTACTCCACCGCCTGCTCGCGCTCGTGCTGAAGCTCATCCAGCCGCGCTACGAGTTCGTTTAAGAGGATCTCCTCGCGTTCGAGCCGCTCCCGCACCACCTCGAGCTCCGAGAACGCCTGTTCGCGCTTGTGGTCGAACTCGGCGACACCTGCTATCTCGTCGAGGATCTTCCGCCGCTCGGTATCGCTCATCTCCATGATGCGGGTGATATCGCCCTGCATCACGACGTTGTAGCCTTCCGGTTTGATCCCGATCTTCGCGAGGAATTCGATGACCTCGCTCTGCTTGCAGAGGCGGTTGTTTAAGTAGTTGTAACTATAGTACCCCGCCGGGGTCCGCTTGATCCTGCGGCGAATCGCCGTGCCGTCCGAGAACGTCGCCGTCACCTCGGCGGTGTTCTTCCCGGTGTTGACGTTGATGAGATCGGTCAGCTTCTCGGCCCGCAGCCCCCGCGCACCCGAGAGGGCCAGGACAAAGAGGATGCTGTCGATAATGTTGCTCTTCCCGGATCCGTTCGGGCCTGAGATGACGGTGAATCCTTCAAAAAAAGGAATTTTCGTCTTCCTTGCGAAAGACTTGAAGTTGTCGATCTCAAGCTGCGTGATGTACAAGGACGAGACTCCCTTTACCTATAGGTCGACCGTATCGTCCTCATCAGCATGTATGACATCGCCGACCGGACGTTTCTTCTGCTCGACGAAGAGCTTCCGTTCAGACGGCTTGTCGCCTTTCCCCCGCCCTTTCGCCGGAGCGCTCCGGGTTCCGGTGCTGGCGACGATGTACTCCGAGGGTCTCCTCTGCTCCGGTTTCAGCGTTCCGTCGTTCTGCATGATGAGCTCGAGATCCGCATCTTCCGGCGCGGGGGGCTGCTTCTCTGCCGGACGCGGGGAACTCCGGGGTTCCGCGGCACGCACGGGCCGGGGTTCGGCGGCGCGGGGCTCTGCCTGGAGCGTGGTCTCGGCCTTCTTCTCAGCGGCCACCACCGGCTTCTTCCGGCGCTCTTCCGCGTCCCGGGAGAGTTTCATCGCTATAGACTTGATATCCAGGACCTCTTCCGTCAGGCCCTTCACCAGGGCCTCGAGCTCCCGCACCTTCCGCTCAAGGTCCCTCAGGCGCTCGTCCCCCGCCCCCGACGCCGGCGGCTGTACATACTCTTTCATCGTCTCCACCTCTTTCTCGCGCTCCGCAAGTTCTCGCTCAAGAAACCGTATCCTCGCATCTTTTTGCGCCATTATCTCCCTCAAGGTAATCCTTGATAATAATTACGTAATAATATTACTATAGATTGCCTAAACGAAGAAATATTAATTGTATCCGGGGTGCGGTCGAGAGAAAACGCGACAGCGCTGTATCCGCGGCCGCCATATACAACCACGTATAAAAGAAAGCATATTACCTCACCGAAGCAACCCTTTTTCTGCATGTCTAGTCTGGCAAACTTCGATCCAGAAGTCGCAGGCCTCATCGAGAAAGAGCGCCTGCGTCAGATCAATGGGTTGGAATTGATCGCCTCCGAGAACGTCGTGAGCAAGGCAGTCCTCGAGGCGATGGGTTCTATCATGACCAATAAATATGCCGAGGGCTACCCCGGCAAACGCTACTACGGGGGCTGCGAGTTCCATGACGTCGTGGAGAACCTGGCGCGCGACCGGCTCTGTGAACTCTTCGGCGCGGAGCACGCGAACGTCCAGCCGCATTCGGGGAGCCAGGCAAACCAGGCGGTCTACTTCGCTTACCTGGGCTACAAGGACAAGATCATGAGCCAGAGCCTCACCCAGGGGGGTCACCTCTCCCACGGCTCCCCGGTCAACATCACCGGACGCTGGTACTCCATCTTCCACTACGGCGTCGATCACGAGTCCGAAACACTCGACTACGCGACCATCGAGGAGATGGCACGGATCGTGAAACCGCAGATGATCGTTTGCGGCGCGAGCGCCTACCCGCGTGAGATCGATTTCAAGGCCTTCCAGGAGGTCGCCGATACCGTCGGCGCGCGGTGCATGGCCGACATCGCCCATATCGCCGGACTCTGTGCAACAGGGTACCACAACTCCCCTGTCGGGGTCGTCGATATCGTGACGACGACGACGCACAAGACCCTGCGCGGTCCCCGCGGCGGCGCCATCATGTGCGGCAAGGAGGACGCGGCCGCCATCGACAAGTCCATCTTCCCGGGGATGCAGGGCGGCCCGCTGATGCACACCATCGCCGCAAAGGCGGTCTGCTTCAAGGAAGCCCTGACCCCTGCGTATAAGGACTACTGCGGGCAGGTCGTCAGGAACGCACAGACGATGGCCGAAGTCCTCGCAGAGGAAGGGCTCGACCTCGTCTCCGGCGGCACCGATAACCACCTCATCCTGCTCGACCTGACCGGGGTCTCGGCCAACCACGAGCACCTCACGGGCCTTGCCGCCGAGGTCGCGCTCGGCGAGGCGGGGATCACCGTGAACAAGAACACCATCCCCCGCGAACAGCTCAGCCCCTTTGTGACGAGCGGGCTACGCATCGGCACGCCTGCCGTCACCTCCCGTGGCATGAAAGAAGAGGAGATGAAACAGATTGGCTACTGGATCGCCCGGGTCATCAAGGATATTGCGAAGGATAAGACCTCGAAGAAGGCGATCACCGAAGTGAGAGAAGAGGTTATTGCCCTCGCGAGCAAGTACCCCCTCTACCCTGAAGTCGCATGATACTCGACGGCAAAGCGGTCTCGGAAAAGAGGCTTGAGCTCCTTAAGGAGAGAATAGAAGAGTCCGGGCTCTACCCGCGCCTTGCAACCGTCATCGTGGGCGAGGACCCGGCATCGCAGATGTACGTCCGCATGAAGCACCGCGCGTGCGAGCGGGTCGGGATCGGGTCGGTCGGGATCGAGCTCCCGGCGGACGCCACGACCGAGCGGGTGCTCGAAGCGGTCGCGCGCCTCAACAACGACCCGGACATCAACGGCATCCTGGTCCAGCTGCCGCTCCCGGCCGGGGTCGATACCACCCGGGTCATCGACGCGGTCGCGCCGGATAAGGACGTGGACGGGTTCCACCCCTGCAACCTCGGCAGACTGCTTGCCGGAACCCCGGTCTTCGCCCCCTGCACCCCGCAGGGGATTATGACGATCCTCGAGGAGTACAGGGTCCCGATCGAAGGACAGCGGGCGGTCGTCGTCGGCCGGAGCATCGATGTGGGCAGGCCCATGGCCGCCCTGCTCCTGAACGCCGACGCAACCGTCACCATATGCCACTCAAAGACGAGGGACCTCGAAGCGGAGATGCGAAACGCCGATATTCTGGTCAGCGCGGTCGGAAGAGCGAAGTTTGTCGGACCGGAGATGGTAAAGGAAGGCGCGACGGTCATCGATGTCGGGATCAACTACGACGAGCAGGGCAAGCTCTCGGGCGACGTCGACTTCGAGGCGGTGAAAGACCGTGCCGGAGCAATAACCCCGGTCCCCGGAGGCGTCGGCCCCATGACCATCGCGACGCTGATGGAGAACACCTTCAGGGCGGCCAAGTTGAGGACATGCTGAAACACCACTGTACGGTAAACCACCTCCGGATCGGCGGCGGCGCTCCGGTTCGCCTGATGGGTGTCATCAACTGCAGCCCCGAGTCGTTCTACCGGGACTCCTACATCCCGGCCGGCCGGGTCCATGACCGGGCTCTTGCGATGCGGGATGCGGGCGCCGATATGATCGACCTCGGGGCGCGGAGCACGGCCCCGGGCTCTCCTCCCATCTCTGTCGGCGAAGAAGCGGCACGGGTGGATGCAGCGCTCTCGGAACTCGACGGGACCGGACTCACGGTCTCGGTAGATACCCGGCACCCGGAGGTGCTCGCGGTCTCTCTCCGCCACGACATTCATGCGGTGAACGATATCTCGGGGCTTGCCGACGAGCGCTACGCGCGGGCGGTCGCCGACTCCGGTCTGCCGGTATTCGCGATGGCGAGTTTTAACGAGCCGGGAGACGCCGTCGGCCTTGCCGCAACCCGGAAAGCCCTCGAAGCGGTCGTGAACCGGTGCGCACGCCTGGAGATCGACGAGTATGTCCTCGACCCCGCCGTCGGGCGATGGGTCGGGGGGCGGACGAGCGAAGACGACTGGGAACTCTGCCGGAACTTCAGCTCGTTCCTGGAGTTCGGCCGCCCGGTGCTCGCCGCGGTCTCAAGGAAGACGTTCCTCGGCGACCTGCTCGGCCGCCAGCCCGAAGACCGGCTCGCGGGCACGCTCGCGCTCACGACGATGCTCGTTGCGGCGGGAGCAGCCGTCGTGCGGAGCCACGACGTCGCCGAGACCGCCGACCTCCTGCGGGTGTATGCGAAGATGGGGGGAGCATGACGACACCATCGTTCTCAGTATACGGCCTTGCGACTCCCCTGCTCCGGGCCGGTGACGACGTCGCGGCGCACCTTCTTGCGTCCGTCGAACGCTCGCCCGTCCGGGGGTTCGAGACGGGCGACGTCGTGGTCGTTGCGGAATCGGCCGTGGCTACCGCCGAAGGGCGGGTCGTGAGGCTCGCCGATGTCGAGCCCTCAGCAGAAGCTCTCCGGCTCGCTGAAGAATACCAGATGGACCCCCGCCACGTCGAGGTGGTGCTCCGGGAGAGCGACCGGGTCGTCGGGGGCATCCCGGGGTTCCTGCTCTGCATGAAGAACGGGACCCTCCTCCCGAACGCGGGTATCGACGCCTCGAACGCTCCTCCCGGCTCCCTCGTCCTCCTCCCCCTCGATCCGGATGCGTCCGCGGCGCGTATCCGTGCCGCGGTACGGGAGCGGTCGGGGGCCGACGTTGGCGTCATCGTCATCGATTCCCGGACGCACGCGATGCGCCTCGGGTGCTCCGGAGTCGCGATCGGGTGTTCGGGCATCCCCTCGGTTGTCGACGAGCGCGGGAAACAAGATCTCTTCGGCCGGGAACTCGAGGTCACAAAAAGGGCGGTTGCGGACTGCATCGCGTCCGCCGCCGAACTGGTGATGGGGGAGGCGGGCGAGTGCGTCCCTGCGGCAGTGGTGCGGGGAATCGGGCTTCCCGTCGGCGATTACGCCGGGGTCGCCACCATCGACGCTTCAGAGTGTCTCTTTATGGGGGTCGCGCTGCACGCGGACCCGTCCCTTCTCGTCAAGGACGATAGAGAATCCTGAGTTCTCCAGGTATTCTCTGCTCTTTCTCCCTTTTCCGTGGATGAGGATCTCGACCAGATCTTCCTTCTCATCAACGTCCGTCGACATCCTGAATGAATCGATCACCTCGACGGAGAAGCCGCACTCCTCGGCAACCCGCAGGTGGTCGAGGAAACTTGCGCCGTAGAAGTCGGCGCGGAAGCACTGCGGCCTCTTCAAGAATATCACGTTCGTCCCGCCGCCCCGGCCCGGCACGACGGCCATATCTTTCTCGGTGCGGATCAGCCGCTGGATATCCCCGGCCGTCACCAGGGGGATGTCGGCCATGATGATGAGTGCCGGGCAGTGGAACTGCTTGAGCGCCCAGTTGATGGCATCGTTGAGCGGCTCCGTCCGGACGGCGACGAGGGCGTTCTCGTGTTTGAAGGGATGGGTGCAGAGCAGGGTGGCGCTGCACCCGGACTTCTGCACGGAGGCGATCACGTCTTCAAGCATCGCCCGGGCGAACGCCTCGCGCTCTTCTAGGTCAAGAATGCAGGAGAGGCGAGTCTTCGGGTTTACCGGCTTAAAGGGAATGAGCGCGTGGAAGTACATCGCAAAACGGTTGTCGGGGCAGTATCAAAAAGGCATCGTTTCCAGTGGGCCGCAGATAGGCCGGCCCCGACTAAATCGAAAGCCACCCGTCCGATTATATCGTGTCTCCCCATCGGAGATCGGGGGTTTATGGGGGTGCTGCAGAACGCTCCCTGAGGAGGGCGCATTCCTATACCGTTCACGGGAGGCTCCGGTAGTTCTCTACCCTGTTGACTCACGCGAAGAACGTTGTTTTAAAGACACACAGGGAAGTTCTTGCCATCTATACGCCGGGTGTCGCGTGAGGCCTCGTCGCTGTCCTAAGGTTCATGTGCGGGGATGCCGACATATACCCATGCACCGCCGCGTGATCACCTACTCAAGGAACGCATTCCTCCCCTTAACAACGGTCTGCCAGAACCGCTGTGGCTACTGCTGTTTCCGCACCCCGGTGCGGGAGGGGTGCATCATGCCTCCCGGCGAGGTTATCCGGACGCTGGAGGCGAGTGCGGCCCTCGGCTGCACGGAGGCACTCTTCACCTTCGGGGAGCGGCCGGGCAGGGTGCCGGGCTTTAACGAGATGCTCGGGCGGTTTGGCTACGCAGACATCCTCGACTACCTCTACGACCTCTCGCTTGCCACCATCCGGCGGGGTCTCCTGCCGCACACCAACGCCGGCATTCTCTCTTACGAGGAACTCGACCGGTTCCGTGGGGTGAACGCGAGCATGGGGCTGATGCTCGAGACAACCGCAGACGTCCCCGCGCACCGGGACTCCCCAGGAAAAGACCCGGCGGTCAGAATAGAGATGATCGAGAACGCCGGAAGACTCTCAATCCCGTTCACGACCGGCATCCTGATCGGCATCGGGGAGACGATGGAGGACCGCGAGGAGTCGCTTGCGGTCATCCGGGATCTTCATTCCCGGTACGGCCATATTCAGGAGGTGATCGTGCAGAACTTCTGCCCGAAGCCCGGGACCCCGATGGAGGACTTCCCGGTTCCCGGCACCGAAGAACTGTGTGCGACGATCTCTCTCGCCCGGGAGATCCTTCCCCTGGACGTGGCGGTGCAGATACCCCCGAACCTCGCGGATGCGGCTCACCTGGTCGGGTGCGGCGTGAACGACCTCGGCGGGGTCTCCCCGCTCACCATCGACTACGTCAATCCGGAGCACCCCTGGCCGCAGATCGAGGAACTCAAGAGGGTGGCCGGGAATGCGGAACTCCGCGAACGGCTCTGCATCTACCCGCAGTACATCGAGAAGGGCTGGTATCCCCCCCTGCTCGAATCCCTGATCCGGCAGCTCGCGAAGAAGATTGCGGCACCGGCCGGGGGCTCTGGTGCATAACCTCATCATTTATCCCGACAACACCTATCAGGAGTTTTGGCCATGAAACAGGTTGACCTCCTCTACACAGGGAAGGCTAAGTCCGTCTACCGCACCGACGACCCGGAAGTATACATCATAAAGTTCCGGGACGACATCACGGCGTTCGATGGCGAGAAGAAAGATACCCTGGGCGGCAAAGGGAGATATAACGCAGAGGTTTCGTCATTCCTCTTCAAGTACCTGGAAGATCACGGGATCCGGACCCACTTCCTTGGAGAGATCGAACCCGGCACCATTGCCGTGCGGAGCCTTACGATGATCCCGCTCGAGGTGATTGTGAGAAACGTCGCGGCCGGCTCCATCGTGCGCAACTACCCGCTCCGGGAGGGGGAGCCGCTCGATCCGCCGGTGATCATCATCGACTACAAGAGCGACGCTCACCACGACCCGATGCTCAACGACGACCTGATCTACGCCCTGCACCTTGCCACGCCCGAAGAACTCGACCAGATCAAGGCCATGGCACTCGCGGTGAACGAGGTGCTCGCGGACTACCTCGACCTGCGGGGCATCACCCTGGTCGATTTCAAACTCGAGTTCGGCCGCTATGATGGCGAGATCGTCGTCGGCGACGAGATCAGCATGGACTCAATGCGGCTCTGGGACAAAGAAACCGGGGTGTCTCTCGACAAAGACGTGTACCGTTTCAGCAAGGGCGATGTTATGGAGACCTACGCCGCCGTCGCGCAGCGCATACTCTCCCCGCCCTGGGGGTGAGCCGGTGTGAGGTATGACGTAGCCATCACCATCGGACTCAAAGAAGGAATGCTGGACCCCGAAGCGCGTGCCATCCGGCACGCCCTCGTGAACCCGGGATTCCCGACCGAGAGCCTCCGCACCGCGCGGCTTTTCCGGATCACGCTTGACGCGTCGGATGCGGCGGAGAGGGAGGCAGCACAAATGTGCGAGCGGCTCCTCGCAAACCCGTGCTCGGGTTGGATGGCGGAGTCAAAATCTTTAATTCGGTGATAGCCTATATCGAAGAACACAGGCGCCGGTAAGTTGTAGAATAGGAGTTTTGGTATGAGTGAAGAAGGTATCGAAGAGGCGCGGACCAAAGCAAAGGTGTACGCGAAGGAGAAAGGATTTATCTTAAACGTTGACGAGAAGCAGCTCTCGGCCGTCCTCCGCGGGCTCGCGCGAAACCAGGAGCGGTTCGGGGCGGCGTACTGCCCCTGCAGGCTCCGGAGCGGCGACCCTGAGAAGGACCGGATCATCGTCTGCCCCTGCATCTACCACGAGGAAGAGATCGAGGAGCAGGGAGCCTGCCACTGCCGGCTGTTCTTTAAGAAGGGCGAGTGAACTACCCCACCCTTAAGGGTGGGGCTTCCTGCGAGTGCCCGGGGATCTCGGGGATCCCCCGACCTGTT
>DAOSER010000078.1:0-9087 GCA_035363235.1 Methanoculleus sp. | reverse complement strand
AGATGGGGGCCCTGACGGAGGAGGAGTTCCAGCAGGAGAAGCAGAAGATCCTTGCCCAGTAGGAGCGCCGGACTCCACCTTTTTCAGGACCATAGGCCGAGGAGCCCCCGACTAAAGTCGGGGGTAGTTGACATGGGAGGCTTTGACTGAAATCTCCCGTCACGTATCCGAATCGCCCGACCTAAAATTCGTCTTCTGTCCGCAAAATTCACAGAAGTTCGCCATGGCAGGGATCTGTTTATGGCAGCCGGGGCACTCCATGAATGATTCTGCTGCGAGCTGCGGCTCCAAAACGGCATTCTGTGAAACCGCATTCCCCGGCGCCCGTGCACTCCAGACGTAGATGTACTGCTCAATCTCCTGAAAGACCCGCTGAGGCAATTTCATCTGTTCCCAGGACCCGTAGACGGTTGTCACTGCGAGCGGCCAGAAGACCAGCATGCCTATGGCCCCGGCCACTGCCTTATCCACCCACTTTGCAGCCCCCATCTCGACTCTTAAACTTCTGTCGTCGCTCTGCAGTTTGATGGTCAGTGCTGAAGACATGCCAAGTAGATTGCGCCACGTTCCTTTCTTGCGTGCCTGCAAGGCAATAGTCTCTTTGTCCTGCAGCCTTTGTGACTCGAACCCTTCATCATCCAGCCACTTTGCGAGATGGACAACGAGATGGTTGAGATTTATCCCAGGAGCCGTGAAAATTTTCTCATCTGTCATTTTGACCCCTCGTTGCACAACGTTGTAAATTCGGGCATAGCGGGGCCACCCGAACACACAGAGGCTACCCTGGACCTTCGAGCGGCGCTCATCGGTGATAGAATCCAGGCTCTTATGCGGGCTGAGGAAAAGGATCGGCAGTAGTGTAAAGTCCGGGGAGAGGTTGTGTTGAAGGAACCGGTTTTTCTGAAGGATCAACTCTTCACACTGTATTCCGCTCGCACGTGTGAGGCAGCCACGTCAGCGGAATGGTTTGTATGTTATTTATAGTACCGCATCACCACTGCCTACCGGACCCTGATGTTGGAGATCTGTTCGAACGCAGGGATCCATTCCAGCAAAACCAGGCCCGGTCCCGCCGGGGCAACATTCTTGAGCGTTTCGCGACCGTTCACGCAAACTGCTCACCCTCAAAGGGATGGTTTTGGCGGCTCATTGATCGATTGCGATGTCTCCCTGAGATCCGTCCCGCACATGGGGCAGAAATCTTTAATTTCCTGCATCAGGTGTCCGCAATTATCACACGCATGCGTCACCTGCTGCCCGGGCAACCCACGATGACGGCAGCCGCAATTCGGGCAGAACGCCTCGTGCCCCGTCAGTTGATGCCCGCAAGCGCTGCAGAAGGATATGCTGCCGTCCGGCTCCGGGGGGGCAATCTGGCAACTCAGCCCACAGTTCGGGCAGAACATTTCCCCCCCGGCTAACTGGTAACTGCACCTCCGGCACAGCAGCGCCATTGGCGGGACCTGAATGAGGCGAGTCTCTCTCTTCAGCACCTTGCCGTAGTCGCCGGTATCCACCCACTTCTTCAACTCCGCAGCACGAGTCACAACCCACGGGTGGCTCATATTGTTGGATAAGGCCACCAGGACCTTGATCAGGCTCGTTCTGTTCTGGTAGTCAAAGTAATCAAACTCTTCCGCCTGCCGGATAAATTCATCCGGAGAGATCTGGTCCTGGAGCCGGATAGGGACGCCTGCCAGTTTCATGTTGGCCCTGATGGCGGCATCGATATCCTGGCACGCAAGCAGGCCCGCCCGGTCCGCGGTGAACTCCGACATGCGCGACCAGTGCTGGATAGGGTACTGAACGGCGGTCAGGAGAAGGTCCCCGACGCCAAAAAACAGGTCTCCGACCTGCGATCCGAAGAACGACAGAATACTTGCTGTGGTATGATAGAGCAGGTGCCGGCTCTTTATATGCCCTAACTCATGGCCGATGATGTAGACCAGTTCCTCGTCGGTCATTGCATCGATAAGCACGGTGTTGAGGACGACTATGGGATATTCGACCCCTATGGCGAATGCATTGATGTCGCCTCCCGTGATGAAGAGATCGACATTCCGCTCGATCTCAAGAACCTCACACGTCTCCTTAAACGTATTGAATAGATCGGGATAAACCCTGTCGGTCGCTTTTACAGCACTTCCGGTCAGGAGAATCCTGTGGTAGTCGTCCCCGATATGCTCAAACATCTTCTGGATGAATATATCGAGCCCGGGTGTCGCCTCAAGTGTTGCAAGGGCCTGCCGGTCAAAAGGGTGCTCATACTCACAGCTATCAAGATCCGTCAGCCTCTCTCGTGCCATTACGGCCGGGAAAGTTTCTCTGTTATTTAAATATTGTGGAGAATGGGAGTAGACAGGTGGAAATAGGCGTTGGCCCCCGGTCCCAACCCGGGGTGGTCGAAACCTTTCGCGTATACCTGCACAAACTGAGCCGGTGCCGTCCGATCGCCGGAAAAGGAGCGAGGAGCCTTTACCCCGCCCCGGGATCGATCATCGCGTTGATCGCGGCACCCGGGGGAACCATGGGAAAGACATTTTCCTCACGCTCGATCCTGAAATCGACGAGATACGGGCCGGCATGCTCGAGTGCGTTCGAGAGCGCGCTCCTCACGTCTTCGGCGGCCTCAACCGTCTCGCCCTCGATACCATAAGCCCGGGCAATTCCGACGAAATCCACCGGAGGCAGGTCGGTAAAGGCGTACCGGCGGTCGTAGAATAGTTCCTGCCACTGCCGGACCATCCCGAGATACCGGTTGTTCAGGACCAGGATCTTGATGGGAATGTTGTACTGCGCCACCGTCCCGAGTTCCTGGATGTTCATCTGGAGACTCCCGTCCCCCGCGATGAGCGAGATCGGTTCGTCCGGGCGGGCGAAGTGCGCCCCCATCGCCGCGGGAAGGCCGTAGCCCATGGTCCCGAGCCCGCCGGACGAGATCCACGACCGGGGCCGCCTGAAGCAGTAGTGCTGCGCCGCCCACATCTGGTTCTGGCCCACCTCGCTTGCGATGATGCCGGTGCCGGAAAGGAGCGAGCAGAGGTCTCTGATGATCCGTTGCGGGCGGAGGCCGCCGTTCGGACAGCGGAGGGGATGCTCCGCCTTTTCCCGCGCGATCCTCGAAAGCCAGGCGCCGCGTTCCCTCCTCTTCTGCAGAAGCGCGAGCATCTCCGCCAACACGACCTTCGCGTCGCCGACGATGGGGATCTCGACCGGCTTGTTCTTTCCGATCTCGGCCGGATCGATATCGATGTGCACGATCGCAGCGTTCGGCGCGAAGGTCTCGATCCTGCCCGTCACCCGGTCGTCGAACCGCACGCCGACAGCGAAGAGGAGGTCGCACTCAGTGATCGCGGTATTCGCGTACCGGGTCCCGTGCATCCCGGGCATGCCAAGGTTGAGCGGGTGATCCCCGGGGATGGTGCCGAGCCCCATCAGGGTCGTCGTGACCGGGATGAGCAAGGTCTCCGCGAGCGCAACGACCTCCGAGGCGGCCCCCGAGGCCACGACCCCGCCGCCGGCGTAGATGACCGGCCGCTCGGCCGCTGCAAGCGTGGCGACGGCCTTCTCGATCTGCACCCGGTGCCCCTGGAGGGTCGGGCGGTAGCCCTTTCGTGCGACAGGGTGCTGGCGTGCGGCGTCGTGCTCTATCCGGGTTTCAAGAACGTCCCGCGGGAGATCGATCAGGACCGGCCCGCACCTCCCTGTCCGGCTGATGAAAAATGCTTCTCTCACGATGCCGGCAAGGTCCTCCGTCCGCTTGACAAGGTAGTTCTGCTTGGTGACGGGGGCGGTGATGCCGGTGATGTCCGCCTCCTGGAAGGCGTCGTTCCCAATGGACGTCGTCGGAACCTGGCCGGTCAGCGCGACCATCGGCACCGAGTCCATGTACGCGGTCGCGATCCCCGTGACGAGGTTGCATGCGCCGGGGCCGGATGTCGCAAGACAGACCCCGGTCTTGCCGCTCGCGCGGGCATAGCCGTCGGCCGCGTGCGCTGCCGCCTGTTCGTGCCGGACCAGAACGTGCTGGATCTCTGAGTTATAGAGTTCGTCGTAGATAGAGAGGACCGCCGCCCCGGGATACCCGAAGATGGTCGTCACCCCCTGCTCGCTGAGTCCTTCGAGCAGGATGCCCGCACCGGACTGCATCATGCGATCACCCGGGAGGAGGCGAAACGGTTCCGGGGACGTCCGTAGCCGGAAGGCAGGACTGTGCGGAGAGTCGCAAAATTGTCGTCAGAACACTTCAAAGGAACAGAGTCGGACTGTTCACAAATCCATTCCGCTGCAATACAGCGGCTGTACAAAACGATCCGTCATGGTTGTCCACCACACAGGTTTGTGTGTGTTCCCGGGATATAAATGCATCTGGAGCCGCCCCATGGGCCCAAAACCCCGGGTATCAGCCGGTAGCACGTCTTCTGCCGGCACTCCACGCACCCCGGGAATGCCCTCGCGAGAACCGCCTTTTCGTTCCGGGTCCCGAGGGCAACGGGTGCGGGCAGGAGAAGAGACGCGAAAGGCGGCCGGTGTTGCAAGCAGCATCAGAATCCTCCCCGGCACGATCTGGCGGACGACGGCGTGGAGCCCGGTCTCGATCACCATCACCCGGATTGTCAGGATGATGATGAAATATCCGAGGAAAGTCGTGCCGTCTGCCGCGAGGCCGGCGGCAACCGGCAGAGCCGACCATCCGAACCGGTAATCAAGGCCCGGGACGACAAAGCCGGCGGCGAGGACGACCCGCAGGGTAAAATATATACGATCTATCCCCCATCACACCGCGGCGTGGGACCATCAATACCGTGAATGATTTCATCCGGCACCATCTGCAGTCAGATCGTCCTATCTGAAAAACCGCCAGAGATGCGCATACCGGGCAGAGTGGGATTCCCAGAAACAGCAATCGCACTGTTCATCAATCGCTGAAGGCCGCACACGGGCTCGTGGTCGCATGCACAGGGCCCTCCTATCTTACAGGGTAGAAATGACGGGCAACAATCGAATGAAGGTGAAATGTATGAAATGTGTAGCATTGAAAACGATGATCGCCGCCATCGTCGCCATTATTTTTGTGACGGGATTCGCTTCGGCACAGATATCCCCTGTGGATCCCAGCCAACCGCCGGTAGTCGAACCTCCGCAACCCCCGACACCGACACCAACGCCAACGCTGCGACAGCCGGTGGGGGTGCTCCCGGAACCGCCGGTCGACATACTCCCGGATACGCCGGCAGGTGAACCCACGCAGGCACCGACGCAACCACCTGAACCGACGCAACCGCCTGCACCGACGCCGACGGTTGGACCCACGCAGGTGCCGACGCTTATGCCGACGATCGAACCGGCGCAACCGCAATCACCGACGATCGGACCTACACAACCGCCAGTAACGCAGCCTCAGGGGAACGATTCGACAGGCGCCGGGATGCAGGTTTCAAGCGGCCCGGGGGACAAGCTGTTTCCGGCTATCGCCGGAAACAGTATCGTCTGGGTTGACGACCGTTCTACTTCGGTGCAGCTCTACGACATTCGGTCGGGAAACACTTCAACCATATCCGGCGCGACCTCAATTCCTCTCGGCTTGGCGTACGAACTTGCCACCGATGGGAACAGCGTCGTGTGGACGGGAGAAAACCCGCAGGCAGAAGGAGATATCCTCTTCCTCTACGACATCACCTCAGGCAGACTGCAGCAGGTGACGGACGGTTCAGGAGTGCCGGGATACCCGGGTGTTTCACAAAACTACGTTGTCTGGGTAGATGGAGACGAATTGGGCGACGTATACATCTATGATATTGCAAGCGGCAACTCCACGACCGTGACTGCCGATCCCTACCTGCAGCTCTGGGCCGATATTGGTGGAAACACGATTATCTGGGGGGATAATGAAACCGAGGAAGGAGACCTTGATATTGCGGTACTGACCCTTGAGCAGCCAAGGGTAAGGCTTCTGGGCGATTCGGGTGACGATGGTTTCCCGGATGTCTCAAGCGACGGCAACTACGTCGCCTGGATCAACGCCCGCGACAACCAGACCACCGTATACCTCTATGATGTACTGGCGGAGAACATTACGCAGATAACCGGCGAATCCGCAAATCCGGATGCGGTCGCGGTCGACGGGAACCACGTGGTCTACTCGGACTGGCGGAGCGGAAGCCTTGACATCTACGTGTACGATATCGCCACCCGAATGGAGACGCCGGTCACCCGGGACCCATACATGCAGTCCTATCCGGACATCTCCGAAGGAACGATCGTCTGGATGGGCAACAACACCGGCCAGTGGGAGATCTATGCGTATCAGGTAGCCCGAGGTCCGCCGCCCACCCCGGTACAACCCACCCCGGTACAGCCCACCCCGGTACAACCCACCCCGGTACAACCCACCCCGGTACAACCCACCCCGGTACAGATTTCGCAAATCTGATGCCGGGATGGGGTATGCAACGGACAGGCTGAGCATACCGCCAGGGAAATTCAAAAGAACCTCTTTTTTGGAGCAAGTCCGGCCCTGCAGATGTAGTGTGCTGCATCCCCCGAATCGCTACATCCGATCCGACTGCTCCCGGACCTGCGCTCGATACCATTCGATGATCTTCAAAATGATGTCATAACCCGTCCCCTTCAGGCGATAGGACACCGCGGATTGGCTTGTCCCGACCCGGTCCCCGATCTCCTTCTGCGTGAGCCCCGCAAGCGCCAGCATCACGGCTTCGGCCTGCCTCTTCGTATAGCCGTCGATCATCCTATCCAGGACGTCGCAGAAGACCGACAGTGTCGTGTTGAAGTCCTCCCAGGGTGTCTTCACGATGATACCGCGCCTGGTTTTCTTCATGGCATCCAATTCGAGGCCGGAGAGCCGGAATGCCTCGCCGTCCCCTTCGCCGGCCGAACCATCTTCCGGCAGGTAGCGGATTGTTCCAATCCCGACTGCAATCCGCGCATCCATCCTGAGAGCACTGTTGTCGCGATCGAACCCGGCGATGAGCTTGAGGCGCAGGAGGACTGCATCCTCGAGCGCTTCCTCCGGGTTTGAGGAAACGCCCTGGAAGCTGTCTCCACGGAATATCGAGAACGGTGCTGTGTAGTCTGTCCCGATCTCCGCCAGCGTATCCTTCAGGCACCGTATACACTCTTCACCGTATGCATTTTTGATGTCGCGGGAACGGACCAGATCCCCCGTGAGGACCGCGTAAACTCTTCTCTCCGTCATGGCGCCATCGTCGCCTTCCCTTCAAGGTTGGTTGTCGGCAATCCTATATGAATACATCCCCTTATACAATAAGGATATAAATAGTTTTACTGATAAACATCAGGAGCGTCGGAAAATTTACCCGACAGTGAGGTACTTCATCTTCAACCTGAGGATCCGGGTACAGGACTCGTTGATCCGCTCCTCGGGTATCTCCCCGGCCTCGACAAGATCCTTTACTATCCCGACCGCTCTCTCCGCAATTTTCTCGTCGTAGGCGAGGTTATTTGCGAAGAGGAAGATGTCGCACCCGGCGTTGAGCGAGAGGTTCAGCGAGTCCTCAAGGTCGTAGTTGCCGTAGATGGCGCCCATATCCATTGCATCCGTTACGACCACTCCACGGTAGCCGAGCCGGTCCCGGAGGATGCCGGTGACCGTCGGTTTCGAGAGCGTTGCCGGATAATCGGGATCGAGGTTCGCGTTGTAGACGTGGGCGGTCATGACCATATCGGGGAGACCCCGGCCGATGAGGTCCTGGTAGGGCAGGAGTTCCTCCTCGCTCCAGGTCTCCGTGACATCGGTGAAACCTTCGTGCGTATCGGCCATGGCGCTCCCGTGACCGGGGAAATGCTTGATCGCCGTCATCACACCGATCCTGTGGTGCTCCTCGATGATCCACCGTGCGTTTTCGGCGACGACGGTAGCGTTGTCGGAGAAACTCCGGTTGAGTCTTCCTATCGCAGGCGAATCGGGATTGACGGCAAGATCAACGACGGGAGCGAAGTTCAGGTTGAACCCGTTCTCGCCGACCATCGCCGCAAGCGCCCGCCCGGCTGCCCGGGTGGCGGTCTCGTTGTTCTGCTGCCCGAGTGTCCGGGCGGAAACGGTCGGAGAGAACCCGTAAGACTCCTTCAGCCGGCAGACCGCCCCGCCCTCCTGGTCGACGGCGATGAAGATCGGGACCTTTCCGGCGTAACCCTGGAGCGAGGCGGTCAGGGCGCGGACCTGTTCAGGGTCTCTGATATTCCGTTCGTTGGTGCCGAGCGCCACGTCCCTATCGAAGAGGATCACCCCGCCAACACGCCCGGCCGCGATGTCGCGGGTGATCTGCGAGTCGTTATCGACGGTGTAGCCGCGGAACCCGACGAGGAGCATCTGCCCGATCTTCTCCTCGAGGGTGAGGGAGTCGAGGGTCCGGTTGATGGTATCCATAGTTTCCGACGAGGGGACAGGATCCGGGGCGGACGTGCAGCCCGCAATGCAGACCGCGAGGAGGAGGAGACCGGCGAGGGAGCGGCTGAGCATACTATTGGATGAAACCCGCCGGAATAAATGCGTGCCTGACGGTGCGGGGCATCGCCGCCCTCTCAACGGGATCTGCCGGGCAGATCCCCGACGGCGAACCGTAACCCCGTACCCGCCCTCCATCGCGGGGGCGTCACACATCTCCCGGAAGCCTGCCACCCCGGCGTTGAGAGGGGGAGGAGAGGCCGGGACGATGAAGACCTCCATCCGTGCGACTATTCCCGCCGTCGACCATGCCCTTTAACCGCTCTCGCGAGAACAGACCCGCGATGAATGAACGATCCGGCCCGGCGCCCCGCCGCATCTTCAGAACAAAATCCGTCCGGCAGCTGGTGGAGAGAACGGAAGGAGAACACGCCTTAAAGCGGGTGTTAAACCCATTCGAGCTCGTCCTGTTCGGCATCGGGGCCGTCGTCGGGACGGGCATCTTCGTGATCACGGGGGTTGCCGCAGCAAACTTCGCCGGCCCCGCCCTCGTCGTGTCGTTCGTCGTCTCAGGCATCGTATGTCTCTTCGCCGCCTCTGCTACGCGGAGTTCGCGGCGATGGTCCCGGTTGCAGGGAGCGCCTACACCTACAGTTACG
>DAOSER010000077.1:0-9104 GCA_035363235.1 Methanoculleus sp. | reverse complement strand
CTAGTGATAACCACTACACTATCGGCGCACGCCTGTGCTTTCGCACTGTGTGCCTTACAACATGGGATTTTCAGGCTAATAAGCCTATCGAAGCGCAGCCCGAATCGGGCGGTCCCGCCCCTGCGGGATCCGAGGGATGGGCGGTGGTTCTGGGGCAACGGTTGTCCCCCGGGAGAGCGATCGCACCCCTCCCGCGCACCTACCGCCTCCCGTGGTCGAGCGCACTCCTGATGTTCCGGTTTGCAAGTATCCAGAGCCCCGGTGTCAGGACCAGGATGAAGACAACCATAGTGTAGGCGACGATCTCGGCGGAGAAGAGCAGGAAGTTGAAGATGCCGTGCAGCACCATCCCGAGGACGAGCCCCCGAAGGACGATCCCCGAGCGCTCTTCAGGAGGCGCGAACTTTGCCCTGCCGAGAGCGTAGCCCCAGACACCGGAGAAGAGCGCGTGCCCCGGGACCGAGAAGATCGCGCGGACGGCTATCGTGCCGAGGGCAAGCGCCGGCGACGTCAGGTATGCCGTAAAGACGTAGAGGATGTTCTCAAGCGTTGCGAGCCCGAGCGCGGCGGCGGCGGCGTAGACGATCCCGTCCATCGGCTCATTGAACTCGGGGTGCGGGTAAGCGAACCGGCGCACGACCCAGAACTTGCCGTACTCCTCGACGATGGGCGCGACAACGGCACCCATGATCAGCGGTAATAGAATGAAGAGGCCGAAGAACCCCTCGACGAAGGCCACGGGAAACGTGACGAGGACGCCGAGGAGAAAGATCTTCACGATCAGCGCCGCCGGTTCGGGCTCGTATTTATCCCTGCGATAGAAGTACCATGCCCAGAATACCCCCGGCGCCAGCGCCAGGGCAAGGATTACCAGCGGCTCGACGTCAACCATATTAACCGGATTCATGGTCTCAGAGAGGAAGAGTCTTTCTCTTCCCTGGACTGCCTCATGAGCCGCTCTTTGATCCTGGCGGAACCGCTGCTTTCCTTATACCGTTCCAAAAAAGGGTTATTCGGGGAGGAGGCGGTACTCCGGGGCGAGCCCCTCGAGCACCAGCAGCCCGTAGTACCGGAAGAAGGTGATGAACGGCACCGCGATCAGGAGCGCGACCGGGACGGCGACGATGAGGTAGGGGACGAGGAGCGCGAGGAGCAACACGTAATTTCCTGCCTGAATTGCGGCGAAGAGCACGATCCCGATAAGGACGAAGGGTATTGCGATGACCAGCAGGGCAAGGATGACGATTACCGCCTGCACGATCCCGGCGATGAGGCCCAGAATGAACCTGACGACGACGTAGACGACGACCTGCCATACCTGGCCGGACATTGCCCCGAACAGCCGCCGCCAGCCCTCGATGACCCCGCAGTCCTCGTGGATCATGATCGGGACGACGAAGTCGGTGGTCAGAAGGAAGACGATTCCGAAGAGGAGGGCAGCGATCAGGATGACCGGGATGAACACAAGGACGAGTGCAGCACCACCGACACCCGACCCCCCGATACCGACGAGCATGGCGACGAGCGCCACCATGGCGAGGATCAGGATCAGCGCGAGGACTGCCTCGAAGAGGAAGAGCCGCACCCCTTTTCCGAGCCGCTGACCGAGGAAACGCCTGATACGGATGTCACCCGTCCGCAGCATGTCGACGAAGACGAACCGCATCGCCGCGCCGATGATCCACCAGACGAGGACGATCGCAAGCACGACGAGGATGAACGCCACGATGAGCGGCGCAACCTCGGGGAGAGACTCTGCGACACCGGGCGGGAGGTCGCCCTCTCCGAAGGAGTATCCGGAGGTGTTCGGGAAACTTACGCCCCCTCCCACAAAGAGCGCAACCAGGGCCAGGCGGAGCCAGACCCCCCACTGGATTGGCCAGAGCAGGCTCCTGGTGCGCTGGAAGGCACCGTCCAGCCTGCTGAGTGCATACATATCTTCAGCCATGTATCTCACGAAGAAAAGGATCTTCCTGCCATTAAAACCTTTTTTTGATAAACAGGATACAGCAACCCGGATCCCGGGTGTATGCTCGTTGGTTTCGGGGGAATTGAATTTTTCAACACCTTAATCTAGTCCGTTCACCAGACTATAGAACGAATGATCCCTCTCATGCTTGACCTGACGGGCAGGAGGGTGCTTATCTTCGGTGGAGGCGACGTTGGTGCCCGGAAGGCTGCGTATTTCTCGCATGAGGCGGAGGTGACGGTGATCAGCCGTTCTTTCTCACCGGACCTTGACGGTCTCGCAATCCGGCGGCAGGAGGCCGACCTCTCGGTCCTCACGGACGGGGCGCTCCGGGGCATCCTTGCAGGTGCATTCCTTGCGGTAGCCGCGACGCCGGACCCGGAACTCAACGACCGTATCGGAAGACTCTGCGCCGGGGCGGGAATCCTCTTCAACAACGCCGCCGGCGAGCCCGGGGACGTCATCATCCCTTCGGTCGTCCGGGGCAGCCGCTACCTCGTTGCGATCAGCACCCGCGGCAAGAGCCCCGCAGTATCCCGCTACCTCCGCATGAGGCTTGAGGCCGAGTACGCAGACCTTGACAGGATGATCGGCCTGCAGGATGAGATCCGCTCGATGCTCCGGGAGACTGAACCTGAGCAGGCACGGCGGTCCCGCATCCTCTGGAGCATCCTCTCGGACGGCGAGGTCTGGGAGGCGCTCGCCACCGACTACGGCCGGGCACGCGAACTGGCGATCGAGAGGTACCTGCATGCCTGAACCGCTTACGACACCGCTCGCGCTCGCGGGCGTGAACCACCACACCGCAGACATCGCCACGCTCGAGGCGTTCCGGTTCCCCGACGAGGAGGCGTTTCTCCGCGAGGCCCGGGAGCGGTTCCGGGGCGCGCTGCTGCTCCAGACCTGCAACCGCGTCGAAGTGCTGGTGCAGGGCGACGCACGGAGCCTTGAAGGGTTCCTGCAGGAGCAGGGCCGGCACGGCTTTACGGTCATCGAGGGCGAGGCTGTGCCCCGCCACCTCCTGGAACTGGCCGCAGGCATCGATTCCCTGGTCGTCGGCGAGGACCAGATCCTCGGGCAGCTCAAACGGGCGCTCGCGGCCGCGGAGGAGTCGGGATGCGCGAGCAGCGTCATCGGGCTCTGCATCAACAAGGCGGTGCACGTAGGGGTCAGAATCCGGCGCCAGACGCGGATCAACCAGGGAGCGGTCTCCGTCGGTTCTGCAGCCGTGGCGCTTGCGGAGAACCTCCTCGGCACCCTGCGCGACCGGCACATCCTGGTTGTCGGGAGCGGGGAGATGGGGGTGCTCGTGACGCAGGCGCTCGCCGCAAAGGGTCTCACGGCCATCTACGTCGCCAACAGGACCTATGAGCGTGCGGTGATTCTTGCGGAAAAGATCGGCGGGCGGGCGGTCAACTTCAAAGACCTCTACCGCTACGTCGCACTCTCCGACGTCGTCATCTCCTGCACCGCCGCGCCGCACCCGGTCATCAGGACGGAGGATATCCGGGCGGTGATGGAGGAGCGCCTCTGGCCGCTCGACCCGCATCCCCGCCACCTGGTCCTCATCGATATCGCCCAGCCCCGCGACGTCGAGGACGACGTGCGATCGATTGAAGGCGTGCACCTCTTCACCATCGACGACCTCAGAAACGTCAACGACGCAGCCATGGAGTTGCGGAGGAGCGAGGCTGACCGCGCACAGGGTATCATCGACGAGGAGGCCGACCATTTCATCCGGCTCCTCCGGCGGACAGCGGTCGACGAGACGCTCGCCCTCCTCTACACCTGGGCAGAGTCGATACGAGCGCGTGAACGCGACCGGGCGCTCGCCCGCCTGGGAGAGAAGGACGACCGCACGGCGGAGATCGTCGACGACCTGACGCGGGCGCTCACCAAAAAACTCCTCTCGGACGTGACGACAGCCATCCGTGCGAGCGCGGAGTGCGGCGATATAACAACAGCACAAGCTCTGATGAGGGCGATTACCCGGGGAGAACCATGTTTCCAGAACGAAGAATGAGACGGATGCGGCGGCG
This sequence comes from Methanoculleus sp., assembly GCA_035363235.1. GTDB lineage: Archaea > Halobacteriota > Methanomicrobia > Methanomicrobiales > Methanoculleaceae > Methanoculleus. The sequence goes on along the minus strand of DAOSER010000077.1, from coordinate 5,096 downwards.
GATCGTCCAGCCGCTCTTCCGTGAAACCGAACTTCGAAAGACCGACCTCATCGCGCCGGTCTTCGTGGACGAATCGATCAACAAGCCATTACCGATCGCCTCGATGCCGGGGCAGTTCCGCCACCCGGTGGACGGTGTCGCCGGCTATTGCCGGCGTCTCTCCGACGCCGGCATCCGGGCGGTGCTCCTCTTCGGGGTCCCGGCGAAGAAAGACCGCGGGGCGACCGAAGCCTACGCGGCGGACGGTGTCGTCCAGCGTGCCGTCCGGAATATCAAGGAGCGGTTGCCGGAGATGGTGGTCGTGACCGACGTCTGCGCCTGCGAGTACACCGACCACGGCCACTGCGGGGTCGTCGGGGAGACCGCGGACGGCCCCGACCTCTTGAATGACCCCTCGCTCGAACTGATGGCACGGATAGCCGTCTCCCATGCACGGAGCGGCGCCGATATCGTCGCGCCGTCGTGCATGCTCGACGGGATGGTCCGGGCGATCCGGCAGGCCCTCGACGCCGCCGGATACCAGGACGTCCTGATCATGTCCTACTCCTCGAAGTTCGCGAGCGCCCTCTACGGGCCGTTCCGCGACGCCGCGGACTCGGGGTTCTCGTTCGGCGACCGGACGACCTACCAGATCAACCCGGGGAACGCCCGGGAGGCGGTGATGGAGTCGGAGCTCGACGCGGCCGAAGGGGCGGATATCCTGATGGTCAAACCGGCCGGTGTCTACCTTGACATCCTCGCGGCCGTCACGGGGTTCGGGCTGCCGGTCGCGGCCTACCAGGTCAGCGGGGAGTACGCGATGATCAAGGCCGCTGCCGAACGCGGCTGGCTGGACGAGCGGGCGGTCGCCATCGAGACCCTCACCGCCATCAAGCGCGCCGGGGCCGACCTGATCATCACCTACTTTGCAGAAGACGCGGCGAGGTGGCTCGATGAAGAGCAGTGATCTCTTCGCTCGCGCGAAAGTCCTGATGCCGGGCGGGGTCAGCAGCCCTGTCCGGGCGATCAAGCCGTATCCGTTCTACGTGGAGCGCGCCGCGGGCTCGCGCCTTATGACCGTCGACGGCGCGGATCTCATCGACTGCTGCCTCGGCTACGGCCCCCTCATCCTCGGCCACGCGCACCCCGCTGTCCGGGAGGCGATCGAGCGACAGCTCGATAAGGGATGGCTCTACGGCACGCCGACGCCGCTCGAACTCGACCTTGCGGGCGTCATCACCGGCGACCACCCCGCGATCGATATGGTTCGGTTCGTCTCGTCGGGCTCTGAAGCGACGATGGCCGCGATCCGGCTCGCACGCGGCTACACGGGTAAGCAGGACATCATCAAGATCGAGGGCGGGTTCCACGGCGCACACGACGCGGTTCTCGTCAAGGCCGGGTCGGGGGCGACGACCCTCGGGGTGCCCGACTCCGCGGGCGTCCTCGCGGATCTGGTGGCGCATACCCGGCAGGTCCCCTACAACGATACGGAAGCGCTGGAGAAACTCCTCTCCGGAAACGACGACGTCGCCGCGTTCATCCTCGAACCGGTCATGGGCAACATCGGCCCCATCCTCCCCGATGACGGCTACCTCGCCGACGTCCGGGAGATCACCGCCGCACACGACGTCCTCCTCATCCTCGACGAGGTGATCACCGGCTACCGGGTCGGGATTGGGGGCGCGGAGGTGCACTACGGGATAAAACCGGACCTTGCCACGTTCGGCAAGATCATCGGCGGCGGCCTCCCCATCGGGGCGTTCGGGGGACGGCGCGATATCATGGAACTGGTCGCCCCCGCAGGCCCGGTCTACCAGGCGGGGACGTTCAGCGGCAACCCGGCGAGCCTCGCGGCGGGGTATGCGGCGCTTCGCCACCTCCACGAGCACCCGGAGGTCTACCGGCAGCTCGACGAGGCCACGCGGGCGATCGGGGAGGTCGCCGTGGACGTGGGCAGAGGAACCTTCGTCAGGATAGGCTCGCTCTTCAAGCACTTCTTCCGGGACTCGGCCCCGCGGGACTACCGTGAGGTCAAGGAGTCCGACACGGCAGCGTTCTCGCGGTTCTGGAAGGCGATGCTTGATACCGGGGTCTTCCTCCCGCCGTCGCAGTTCGAGACGAACTTCCTCTCGGCCGCACACACAACGCAGGACATCAAACAGATAGCGGAGGCATACGGATCATGTCTCTTCGCATAGGCACACGGGGAAGCGCGCTTGCGCTTGCACAGACAAACAAGGTGGTCGGCATGCTCGCCGACCGGGGTATCGAGGCGGAAATCATCACGATCACGACGGAGGGCGACACCGCGACCAACGTCCCGCTCCACGCCATCGGGGGACAGGGGGTCTTTGTACGGGCGCTCGACGACGCGATCCTCCGCGGCGAGATCGACGCCGCGGTGCACAGCATGAAGGATATCCCGGCGGCCCGACCGGCAGGGCTTGTCTGCTGCGCGGTGCTCGAGCGGGACTCGCCCGCTGACTTTCTTGCGCACGAGTGCCCCCTCGATGCGGTCCGCATCATCGGGTCGTCGAGCACCCGGCGCCGCGCCCAGCTCCTCCGCGACGCCCCGGCGCTTGAGGTGAAGCAGCTCCGCGGGAACGTCGATACCCGGTTACGGAAGCTCCGCGAGGGACAATACGACGCCATCGTCCTCGCGGAGGCTGGCCTCCAGCGCCTCGGCATCCGGCTTGCCGGGGAACCCCTTCCCACCGACCGGTTCGTCCCGTCCCCAAACCAGGGGACCGTCGCGGTCGTCTGCCGGGACGACCCGGATATCGCCGGGGTCTTTGAGGCGCTCGACCATGCCCCCACCCGCCTCGACGTGATGATAGAGCGAGCCGTCATGGAGGAGGTCGGCGGCGGGTGTTTCACACCGCAGGGGATCTACTGCCGGGGCGGCGACCTGATCGCCGAGGTGCTCGCGCTCGACGGTTCACGCCGGGAGCGTATCGAGCAGCACGTCGCGACGCCCGAAGAGGCCCGGGCGTGCGGGCGGGCCCTGCGCGGGAAGGCGGCGGACCTGATCCGGGAAGCGTATGCGGCACTGGGGTTGAGATCATGACAGGAAAAGCGTATCTTGTGGGGTCCGGCCCGGGCGGGCCCGGCCTCCTGACGATGAGGGCCCGCGAGGTGATCGATGCGGCGGACGTGGTCCTCTACGACCAGCTCCCGGGCGAGGAGATCCTCGCGACGCTCCCCGAGGACGCCGAACGGATCGACTGCGGGAAGTACGGCGGCAGCCACACCCTCGAGCAGGACGAGATCGAGGTGCTGATGGTCGAGCGGGTGAAGGCGGGCAAGACCGTCGTGCGCCTGAAGGGGGGCGACCCCTTCCTCTTCGGGCGCGGCGGGGAAGAGATCGAGACGCTCCGGGCGCACGGGATCTCCGTCGAGGTGGTGCCGGGGGTGACGAGCGCCATCGCCGTCCCGGAGATGGTCGGCATCCCGGTCACCCACCGGCGGTATGCATCGCAGGTGACCTTCATCACCGGGCACGAAGACCCCACGAAACCCGAGTCCGCCCTCGACTGGGAAGTCCTCGCGCGGCTGAAGGGGACCCTCGTGATCCTGATGGGCGTAAAGAACCTCCCCGCCATCGCGGCGGCGCTCACGGCGAACGGCAAGGACCCCGCAACCCCGGTCGCGATCATCGAGCGGGGGCTCCGGCCCGACCAGCGGGTGACGGTCGGGACCATCGCCGATATCGCCGGGAAAGCCCGCGCCGCCGGCGTCCGGCCGCCGGCGGTGATCGTGATTGGGGGGGTTGTGGAGCTCTACGAGGGGGCTTGAGAGGTAAAGGGAGGCATTTCTACCTCTCTATAGAGCATATCCATTTTCGCGTGCTATTTTGCGGTCTGTGCGTTTGTGATCGCGTATTTGCACAAACCTCAAGTAACGCACCATTCCGGTAAATGTGCTCGGAAACGGCTTTCCAGTGGATATCGCCACGCGGGGAGAGGCTGACGGGGAGTGCGATGGTTCGTAGAACCGGAGCTCGACCACCGTCAGGTGGGAGGGGGGAGCATCCCCCCTCCCCTGTCTCCAAAGTATATCTTTGCCGCTCGGGTTAACTATACTCGCATTTTCTGTTAGACCCCCACCCCACCCGCGCTTCGCGCTCCTCAGTCGCACCTGCGGTGCTCAAACTCCTGCTGTTCCAGCAGTCGTTCCCCGCCCCAGGGGGCGGGGGCAGTGTGTGGCGATATCCACTAGAAATCCGTTTCAGAGTCTGCTTAACTGATGATATGTGGGCAGTTAGGGAGCGGGCGAAGGGGCGATCTCAAACGTGACATACTATCCCCTTCACCGTACAGAAACCCCTCCGGCCTCCTTCCCCTGCGGGGAAGTCGCCATTTTGGTGCTCAAACTCCTACCGGTCGCAGGCGCACCTCTGGTGCTCCTGCTCCGCTCCTCACGGAGCATCGCACTACGTTCCCGCCAGTCGTTCCCCGCACCACACCCCGCTACCCGGAATACTCTTTTCTCTCCACGCGCGTATTCTCATACGAGGATAACCATGCGGAGTGAGACGGTTAAGAAAGGCTACCAGCGTGCCCCGAACCGGGCGCTGCTCAGGTCGCTCGGTGTCACCGACCGTGAGATGGACCAGCCCTTCATCGGGATAGCAAACGCCTACAACAACATCGTCCCCGGGCACCTCCACCTCCGGTCGATCTCGCAGAAGGTGCAGGAGGGCGTCGCGGCCGCGGGCGGCGTGCCGTTCGAGTTCGGGACCATCGGCATCTGCGACGGGATTGCTATGGGCCACGAAGGGATGCGTTACTCCCTCCCCTCGCGGGAGAACATCGCCGACGCCGTCGAGTTGATGGTCGAGGCGCACCGGTTCGACGGCCTGGTCTGCGTCGGCACCTGCGACAAGATCGTCCCCGGCATGCTGATGGCGGCGGTGCGGTGCAACATCCCGACGATCGTCGTCACCGGCGGCCCCATGCTCCCCGGCTACGCGGCGGGCCGCGAACTCTCCCTCATCGACATCTTCGAGGGCGTGGGCCGGGTCGCCGCCGGCACGATGAGCGAGGAGGAACTCGGGGAGCTCGAGTGCGCGGCGATGCCCGGGTGCGGGAGCTGCCAGGGGCTCTATACCGCAA
>DAOSER010000076.1:0-9279 GCA_035363235.1 Methanoculleus sp. | reverse complement strand
CCTTCGGGTGCTCGAGCTCCGGGCGTTCCGCCCATCGCACTCCCCGTCAGCCCCTCCCCCAATGGCGATACCCCCACGGTCCACTGTACCGGGCTTTTCACCGTCTCGGTCGTTCTGTTCATCATCGTTCGAAGATTTATGATTCTCAGGATCTCCCTCTATGGGCATCTATTATTTGGAACAGACGATGCTCATGCTCTCCATCATGCACACCCACCACCGCCGAAAAACGCGCCTAACCCCCATCAGGCGCCTTCTGCTCAGGATCGCCGAAACTCATCAAGCACCTGGCATGTCCGGCAGATCCTCCCGCACGGCTTCGCACCTTCCGGTGCTCGTGCTCCCGCCGTTCCGGCAGTCGCATCTCGCACCTCCCGGTGCTCAAGCTCCTGCCGTTCCGGCAGTCGCTCACCACACCGCTCGCAAATTCCGAACCCCATCTTCTCCGCCGGCTTCTCCGCCCCCCGCAGGGCCTCGCCGAGGTTCACGAGCGAGTACTTCGTCGCAGGATGGCGGTAGGTGTAGTCGTCGAGGATGCCGCGGACGTCCCCCCGGAGAGCGTCGCCCGCGTAGGGGCAGCCCGCGAGGTCGAACCCCTCGACATGGAGGAAGGCATACAGCGCCACCTCCCGCTCCGGTATGTACATGAACGGCTTGATCCGGGGGACCATCCCCTCAACCTCCCGCATGGGGCGGGTGAGCCGGTCGGCATCCCCCCGGAGAGCGTTCATCAGGACCGACTGCGCCTCGTCATCCAGGTTGAACCCGTAGGCGAACTTCGTGACCCCATGCTCCCGGGCAATCCGGTTCATCAGCGCTCGCCGGAGCACGCCGCAGTAGGAGCAGGAGAGCCCCGTTCCCTTCCGGCCCACGATCTCATCGAGCGTGATCCCGTATTCGTCGGCAAACGTTGCCGTCACCCAGGGGACGCCCATGCTCTCCGCGATAGCCCGGGCCTGGCTCGGGTCGCGGTAGCCGGCGATCCCCTCGTCCACCGTGATCGCCATCAGCCGGACGTCCCGGCGCTCGCCGAGGAGCCTGTGGAGGAAGAAGAGGACGGCGCTCGAATCTTTGCCCCCCGAGAGCGCTACCGCCACCCTATCGCCCGACTCGATCCAGCGGTGCTCCCGTATCGCCCGCTTCGCCTTTGCCTCGAAATCCCGGTTGAAGTGCTGCTCGCAGAGGTGCAGCCCCGAGTATCGCTGGTAGATGACCGCATCGCGGCGGCACTTGCTGCACTGCATGTCTTCTCGATCATCCTTTTATCACCGCGCCACATAAATGGTGTAGAAGATGCCTGTTCCTGCAGAATACGTGCGATCCCTGCACGCCTACGAACTCCGGATCCTGCTCGCCCTCGAACGTCTCATGCGCCGGTACCGGTGGGTGCCGCTCGAGGTGCTCAAGTCAGCCACCAAATTCTCGGAGTCCGAGCTCTCCTACCGCCTGGGCAGGCTGATGGCCATGGACATGGTCAGGTACGAGAAGACCCCCTACGAGGGTTACGCGCTCGTCTTCAACGGCTACGACACCCTGGCCCTCCACACCCTCACCCGCCGGGGCACCGTCCAGGCGCTCGGGACGCTGATCGGCGTCGGGAAGGAGTCGGAGGTCTACGAAGCGATGGGCCTTGGAGTCGTCGTGCTGAAGTTCCACCGGGTCGGGCAGCGGTCGTTTCAGTCAGCCCGCGTAAAACGGGGCTACATGCCGGAGGCCGGGCACTGCCCCTGGATATTCGCCTCGAGCAACTCGGCGAAGATGGAGTACGACGCCTTAAAGACCCTCCACCCCGCTGTCTCGGTCCCGCTCCCCATCGACCTGAACCGGCACGTCGTGGCGATGTCGTTTGTGCCGGGGGTCAACCTCTCGCGGGCGGCTCTTGCGGAGCCCCAACCAATCCTCGACGAGATCCTCGACAACGTCCGGGAGGCCTACCGCCTCGGCATCATCCACGGGGACTTAAGCGAGTTCAACGTCATGGTCGATGAGGGGCAATGCTGGCTGATCGACTGGCCGCAGTGGGTGGAGACCGCCCACCCGAACGCCGGCGAGATCCTCAACCGCGACATCGAGAACATCCTCCAGTACTTCAAACGGAAATACGGCCTCGAATACGCCTTCGACGAAGCACTGGCAAGGGTGGTCGGGTGAAGGTCTTCGGGATCGACATCATCAAAGGTTCGGTTCGTTCCCGTACCCGTCGACCCGTCTACGCACTCGCACGAGTGGAGGACGGCGAGGTCCAGGGGGTCGAGGAGGTCACCGGGTTCCGGCTCCAGCGCCTCCTTGCCGCCGAAGAGCCCGATATCCTCGCGGTGGACAGCCTCCAGGAGATTGCCGCAGACCAGCGCGAACTCTATGCCTTCCTGCAATCGCTCCCGCCTGCAACAAAACTCGTTCAGGTGACCGGCGGCGAGCGCACAGAGAGCCTCGGGAAGATCGCCGCCCGTTACAATATCAGTTTCAACAAGTTCGACCCCTACGCCGAGGCCCGGACCACTGCCCGGGTGGCCGCGCTCGGGGCGGGCGTCGAGGTGATAGCGTTTGAGAACACCACCGACATCGTGGTTAGCAGGCACCGCTCGCCGGGTCGGGGCGGGTGGAGCCAGAACCGCTATGCCCGAAAGATCCACGGCGGCGTGCTGCAGAAAGCCCGGGAGATCGAGGGGCGGCTCCGTGGCGCCGGGCTCGACTACGAAAAGAAGGAGACGAAGGCCTTCGGCGGTTACTCAAGGGTCGCCTTCCGGGTCAAGGCCCCCCGGGAGATGGTCCCGGTCCATTCCTCCCGGGGCGCCGACGTCCAGGTCCGGGTGATGGGGAGGCAACTCGACCGGATACGGTTCGAACCCCTCTCCGGCCGCCCCCGCTACCTGATTGTCGGGCTTGATCCCGGGACCACCACCGGCATCGCCGCCGTGGACCTCGACGGGAACCTGGTCCACCTCACGAGTTCACGGCAGATGACGATGTCCGATATCGTCGAGGAACTTTACCGTGCGGGAAAACCGCTTATCGTCGCCTCAGACGTTCAACAGATGCCCTACTCAGTCGAGAAAATCCGCCGGGCGTTCAACGCCATCCCCTACACCCCGAAGCAGTCGCTCTCGGTGGAGGCGAAATACGACCTGACCGCCCCGTTCTCCTACACAAACGACCACGAGCGCGACGCCCTCTCGGCGGCGCTGGACGCCTACCGGAGCCTCCAGAACAAGTTTCGAAATATTGCAAAGAGGGTGGGGCCGGGCTACGACCTCGACGAGGTGCGGGCGCGGGTGCTCCGGGGTCAGCCGCTCGACACCGTTCTTGAGGATCTGCAGGGGGTTGTGGCGGCGAAGAAGGAGGCGGAACCGGCGGCGGAGGCCGAGCCGGAGCGGCCGGTCGAGGACGAGCGGGTGATGGCGCTCGATGGGATGGTGAAAAGGCTCCGCAGTTACGTGCAGGAGCTGCAGGAAGAACTTCGGGAGCGCGACCGGGAGGTGGAGCGGCTGCGGCAGGACGTGCGCCGGGCACGCTCCGCGACCGAACGCAAGGTCCGCCGGGACGCGGAACTGGCGGCGAAGGACGCGGCCATCGAGAGCCTGCGCGAACAGCTCCGGGGCGAGCGGCGGCGGTCCCGGCGGCTGAAGAAACGCCTGGAGCGGATGCAGAAAGTCGCGAAACTCGAGGTCTCGGAGGACTACACCCCGCTCAAGGTGCTCGACTCCCTCACCCGCGAAGCGGTGCGGGCCCTCCAGGAGGAGATCGGCATCGCCGGAGGAGACGTCCTCTACGTCCCGCGGACTCACGGTTGGGGCCGGGGCGTGGTGAAGGACCTTGCCGGGACAGGGGTGCAGGCGCTGGTCATTGGCGGCGAGTCCCCTGACCCGCACCTGGTCCGGGTCGCCCGGGAGGCCGATCTCCCTCTCCTCCGGGAAGAGGCCGTCAGGCCCGATATCCGGGGTAGGACCGGAGCGGCAAAGACCGAGGCAGTCGAGGGGGCGATCGCGGAATGGAAGGAGGAGCAGAAGGAGTTCCTGCGCGAGCAGGAAGCCGAGCGGGTCGAGTATCTCTTCAAGGAGTACCGAAGCGAACGGGAGAAGGAGGTGCGCCGCGGTGGATGAACGGGGCCTGCACCGGCTGATCGGGACGATCATCGACCCAGAGCGGCTCGAGGACGACTGCGCCGTCCTCCCCTGCGGCGACCGCCTCATGGTCGCAAGCACCGATATGCTCCACGAAACAACCGATTTCCCCGTCGGGATGACCGACTGGCAGGTGGGCTGGATGGCGACGGCGGTCACACTCTCGGATATCGCGAGCATGGGCGCGGCGCCGGGGCAGGTACTCCTCGCGGTCGGCCTTGATGAGCCGGAGCGCCTCCGGGGGATCATGGAGGGCGCCCGGGACTGCTGCACGCGGTTCGGCGCCGAACTCGTGGGCGGGGACCTCGACGCTCATCAGGAACTGACGATCGTGAGCACGGGACTCGGGCTCGTCGCCCCGGAGCACCTCGTCAGACGGCGGGGAGCCCGGCCGGGAGACGTCATCGCGGTCACCGGGCCGCTCGGGGAGGCCGAGGCAGCTCTCGCCGGCTACGACCGGCACGTAAAAGAACTCCTCGAACCGCAGCCCAGGGTCCGGGAGGGACAGGCACTCGGCCGTGCCGGGGTCTCGGCGATGATGGACATCTCCGACGGCCTTGCACTCTCCCTCCACGACCTTCTCGCCGTGAACGACTGCGGGTTTTCCGTCGATACCGCCCGCCTCCCGCTCCCGGCAGGCGTGCCGGAGGACAAGGGGCAGGAACTCGCAGTCTACGGCGGGGGGGACTTCGAACTCCTCTTCTGTGCCCCTCCGGCCGTCCTTCCGGTAGCCGGGGTCAAGGCGCATGTCATCGGCGAGGTCATCCCCGACCGGGTGGTCCTTGCGGACGGAGAGCCGCTCGAACGCCGGGGCTACCTGCATGAGTGGAAGGGTTAGGTCGCCACCCGTACCCCCATTCGCCGCCACTCCCAGAAGATATACGCGACGCCGATGACTGCAAAGATGAATACCGCCGCCTCGGTCACGAGAATCCCCTGCGTCTGTGCAAGGTAGACGGCGACGGTGTCCACGGCTGCGTGCCAGAGGACGGCGAGGGCAACGAGTGCCTTTCTATCGTAGACGACGGCGGCGAGCACGAGGAGCGACCAGGCGATGTGCAGGGTGATCGTCATCATCCGCTCGGCGAGCCCGGGCAGGATGTCGAGCGGGGTGAGAGACCGGAGGGCCTCGATCTGTGCCTGGACGAGGGGGTCGTCGGGCAGGGGGAGCATCGACCCGTCGCTCGTGATGACGATATAGGAGATCATGCTCGTGAGCACGATCAGCGCGACGAAGATGCTCTCGACGCCGCCCCACCCGGCCCCGAACTGGAGGCCGTTCTCGCGGGTGAGGGCGATTTCCCGGCGCAGGAAGTAGTACCGGTAAACGAGGTAGCGGCCGATCTCCTCAAAGAGCCCGGCCATGAGGCCGAGGTAGACGGCGAGGACGGCAAACGCAACCGTCGTGCCCATCGGCAGGACGGCGAGATAGAGTGGGGTCTGCGTCACGAGGACGAGCGGCGCGTGGACGATCTGCACGACGATGAAGAAGAGGGCGCCGAGCCCGAAGATTCGCCAGGGGACGCCGAACCTCCTGACGATCCAGTACCCGAGCGCGAGCGGAACGGCAATCTCGAGAAGGATGACGACGGCGAACGTGGCGACAACCAGTGGATCCATTAGGGAGAATATTTTGACTAATTATTTAAGAGTTGTCACTGTACAGGTGAGGAAAGGACTTAGATCGCCATGAAAACAGAGCGGCCGGGGGCTGTCACTAAAGGCGGAAGCATTCCGGGGGGCCGGTTCTCGAACAACTTCGATTTCCTGCGGTTCGCAGCAGCAGCGGTGATCGTCTTCGCGCACGCCTACGCCCTCAGGCTCGGCTATGTCGGGATAGGGCTGTACGACCCGGTCATACTCATGGCGCAGGCAGGGCTCGCCACCCTCCTTGTCACCAGCGGCTACCTGATTGCGATGAGCTGGGAGTCGACCGCATCCCCGCTCCGGTTCGCCTGGAAACGGTTCCTCCGGGTGGTCCCGGCCCTCGTCGCTGCGACCCTCGTCTCGCTCTTCGTCATCGGCCCGTTGTTGACATCTCTTCCTCTGTACGAGTATTTCGCCGCCCTCTTCTCTCCGGCAGGGCTCGCCACCGTCCCATTCTTTGAAGACGGATCGGCGATAGGTCTCTTCCAGGATAACCCGTGGACCTATGTCAACGGTTCGCTCTGGACGATACCCGTTGAGGTTATGATGTACGGGGTCGTTGTGGCCCTCGGGATCGCCGGGCTCCTCTACCGATGGGGCGCCATCGCCGCCCTCGCCGCCGTAAACATCCTGGCCTGGATGTACTGGTTCGACGACCCCCGGATGTCGAAGGTCCGGTTCACCCTCTACTTCCTCGTCGGGGCCTTCCTCTACCTCCACCGCCACCGCATCGCCTACCGGCCGGTCGTCGCCGGGGCGCTGCTCCTGCTGCTCGCTCTCTCAGCCATGACGCCCTACCTGACCGTCGCGGGAATGATTGCCATCCCCTACCTCACGATCTACGCCGCGCACCTCCCGGTGCCGTTCCTGAACACCTTCGGGAGACCGGGAGACTTCTCTTACGGCATCTACATCTACCACTACCCGGTTCAGCAGGCACTGATCCAGGTCACAGGGAACGCGCTCCTCCTCCCGGCGCTCTTTGGGCTCTCGTTTTCGGCGACGTTCGCTCTCGCGTTCCTCTCCTGGCACATCGTCGAGAAGCGCGCGCTCGCGGCAAAGAGCCTTGGTGCCGCCGACCTGTGGCGGGTGCTCGGGCTGCCGTCCCTGCCCGCACCCCTCACCGCATGGTGGATTGCCCGGAAGTGACGGGCGCGAGAACCTCCTCGAGGATCTCGACCGCATCTCTGATATAGCGGGGGCAAACGGTCCGGGTGAGGTTCTGCTCGCGGACCCGGGCGTGCCCCTCTTCGGTCGAAAGGTCGAACCCGAGAAGCCCGGTGCAGGAGACGGTGCCGTTTTTCTGGACAAACCGGGTGATGAACTCTCGCGTGAGGGTGTAGGTCAGATCCTTCGCCTCTTTCTCGCCGGGACCGGCGCTTCCGAGTAAGAGCCCGATGGCGAGCACCGCGCCCGAGACGGCTCCGCAGGCACCCCCGGTATGCCCCACTCCGCCACCGAACCCTGTGGCCGCACGGAGGACGACCTCTTCGGGCACCCCAACATCGTCCGCAAAGACCGAGCTGACCGCCTGTGCGCAGTTATAGCCCTGCATGAAGCGGGAGACCGCCTCGTCCGCCCTATTTTCCATACGATACCTCTGACAGGATAGTTGGTACTGGAAACCTTTAAATTTACGCGGCAGCAGGCGATACCGGAACAGTTTTAGAACTCGGCCAAGAAAGTAGACGTATTCCGGGGATACACTCCCGGGGAGGGGTCAACCGTGAAACGAACTGCATTGATCATCGCCCTGATCGTCGCCCTGGTTCCGGTGGCGGTTGGGGTGGAAGCCTCCTACCACAGCACGCCGACAGAGAGCATCGTCAACGATGTTGCAATCACCGCCGACGGCCGCTATATGGCCGTGGGGACGAGCAACGGGAACATCGTCTGCCTGCACCGGGACGGCACCGTCGCCTGGAACGTGAGCGCCGGAGACGCGGTAACTGCGGTTGCTGTCGCAGATGCCGGGAACTACGTTGCCGCCGGGACCGACGGGGGCGACGTGCTCCTCTTAGACGGAGGTAGCGGCGGCTGCTACTGGACGAAGAGCGTCGCAGGAACCGTGCGCGGCCTCGCCTTATCCGGGGATGGCCGGGACCTCGCGGTGGGGAGCGACCGGATCACCCTCTTAAACCACAGGGGCGAAGAGGAGTGGGGCCGCGCCATGCATCCGGGTGCCCGCTCCGGCGGCACACCTCCGTACATCACGTCCGTTGCTTTCACCAACGACGGCAACTACATCGTCGCCGGAAGTTATAACGGCGCTATCCAGTTCATGAACCGGCAGGGGAACCTGATCTGGGAGGGGCTCGCCCGCGGTGCCGTCACTGCGGTAGACGTCTCCCGTGACGGGTCGGTCGTCGCCGCCGGAGGCCGGGACCGCGCTCTCCAGGTTTACGGCCGATCGGGGGCTCTCCCCTGGGCGGTTCCCACCGGAGCGCCGATCCTCGCGCTCGCTCTCTCCGGTGACGGGAGGTTCGTGGTCGTCGGCAAGGAAGGCGGCGATGTGGAGTGCTACCGGCCGAAAGACGACCTGCTCTGGAAAAACCGGACGGGAAGCGATGTCCTTGCCGTAGACATATCCCGGCGAGGCGAGACCGTTGCGGCCGGGAACGCAGGCGGAACCGTGTACCTCTGGAGCGGCAACGGCAACCCGCGCTGGACGTTCGACGCCGGCGCTCCGGTCAGCGCGGTAGCCCTCTCGGAGAACGGGGACTACCTCGCGGCGGGCGCGGGTGAGCAAGCCTTTATCTTCCGGACGGCCGACGAGCCGGTGACGGCGGCACAAGAGACGGAGAGCGCCACGGCGGCCCCGACCGAGGCCGGCGGTGCGGGTGCGCTCTTCGGGCTCCTCGCCGTTGCTGCCGCCGGTGCTATAGGCCGTCTCCGGCGGCGGTGACCCGGTGGGTGGGGAGCATCCCCGCCACCGTCAGGCTTTTACGTCTTCGACCCCGAGCACCGCCCGGGGGTACCGGCACGGGTGCCGGGATCGCCCGGGAGTGAGACGAGATGGCACAGGAGCGAAGGAGACGGCGGCCGGAGCCGCCGGAAGAGGAGATACCGTTCGAGGATAAGGGGACAGACATCGTCTACAGCCCGGTCCCGTCCGAACTCGGCGACGAGGGCCGTGCGAAGAGCCGCCCGCCCGGGGCACCCGAGACCCCGACGCCGCGGGAGGAGCACGAGATCTCGAAGAAGGGCGAGGAGCGGATTGCACGGCAGCAGGTGGAGGACGACGAGTGAGGCAGTCCGGACATGGTAAGTTTCGTAAGACCACGTTTTGAGAGAAACAGATGATAGACCCGGCGGGATCTGAACCCGCGGCCTCTCTGTCCCGACCGAAGGGGCCGCGCCCCGCTCAAAACCCGCGACGACCTGCGGTCGCCTATGACGGCTGAAACCTGATAAACTCAATGATATCTCCTTAGAAGTGATATCAAGAGGAAAGAGAAATGGACCCGGCGGGATTTGAACCCGCGGCCTCTACGTTGCGAACGTAGCGATC
>DAOSER010000075.1:0-9302 GCA_035363235.1 Methanoculleus sp. | reverse complement strand
GTCGAAAGCTCCGGAGGCTTTCAGGATGTCCACTACCCTACCGGGACTGCCATATCATGTTGATCTGCCTTGTATAAAAGGCAAACGGATGTTCCGGCACCGGGCCGCGGCGGGAGTGCGTGGCATCGCGCGTTGTGCGCAGGGGACTGCGTTTAACTCCAGCCACTCTGATGATAGGGCCAAATCGTGTTTAATTTCGCTTTTTGTATCTTTAAAGCCCCTTAATAATTTCAGCAGGCATAAATAGAGTGGTCACAAAGGATCTCATAGAGAGTCTTTTATGCGTTCAGTGTTGTTCATTGGTGATATCCCTACATTAACTGCCATATCTACACATTTCCAGAATGCTGAAGGCATTGCCGTTGAAACAGCAGATTCTACAGAGGCAGGCCTTGAAAAAGTTCTCACCGGAAGATACGACGTCATCGTATCCGATCACGGCATGCCCGGGATCAACGGGATTGAGCTGCTGAAGACACTGAGAGCGTCGGGGAACGACGCACCGTTCATCCTCTTCACTGCCAATGAAGATAGAGCGACCGTCGTCGACGCCCTGAACCATGGCGCGGACTACTATATCCAGAGGGAGGAGTGCGCCGGACCTGTGCCTGAGGAACTCGATACGGTCATCCGACGGCTCGCAGAAGAGAACCGGACAGCGGTCGCTGAAGAGCAGTACCGGGCATTCTTTGAGAACTCCAGTGCGGCCACCGTGGTCCTGAATGACGAAGGAGAGATCATCTCTGCAAATAAGCAGTTCGAACGCCTCTGTGGGTACACCCGGGAGCAGCTCTCGTCGATGGCCTGGATGGACTTTGCCGCTCCCGGCGATCGTGAACAGATACAGGAATCGTTCAGGAACCGGCGCGCGTGCCATGACGACACCCCGGTAAGTTATCAGTTCCGGTTTGTCAGGCGAAACGGAGATGTCATGGATGTCCTGGCTACAAATGCCGTAATTCCAGGCATGGACCTTCAAATATCCGCAGTTTTCGATATATCAGGCTCGAAACAACTGGAACGAACGCTTCAAGCGGAACGGGAGCGTCTGCACGTCACCCTTCGCTCGATCGGCGACGGGGTCATCGTCACCGACGGAGACGGCAGGGTGACGCTGCTCAACAGGGCTGCAGAGGACCTCACCGGCTGGCGTGAGGATGAGGCGGCCGGAAAAAGCCTTTCTGAGGTATTCCGTATCATCAACGAACGAACCCGCGAACCCTGCCACAATCCGGCCGAGATGGTGATCGAGAGCGGGAACGTGATCGGGCTTGCCGACCACACGGTGCTGATCGCCCGTAACGGCACTGAGCGGGTGATCGCCGACAGCGGTGCGCCAATCCGTGACAGCAGCGGGGAGATCGTCGGCGTGGTGCTGGTCTTCCGGGACGTCACCCGGGAGAAACGGGCGGAAGAAGCAACGACCCGGCTCGCATCCATCGTGGAGAACTCAAACGACGCGATCCTCGGCATCACGCCGGAGGGCCTGATCAGCACCTGGAACCGGGGCGCCGAACAGGTATACGGGTACACGGCCGACGAGGCTATCGGCCGCCACGTATCCACACTGGCGCCTCCTGATCGGCAGAGCGAGACTCTCAAGGTAATCGAGAAGATCGGAAAAGGAGAAATCGTCGAACACTTTGAGACCATCCGCAGGAAAGGGGGCGGCGACCTGATTCACATCTCGGCGACCATATCCCCGCTCAGGGACGATGACGGAGAGATATCCGGTTTTTCGGCGATCTCCCGTGACGTCACCGAGAAGATACTGATGGAGAAGGCGCTTGAAGAGCAGAAAGAGTGGCTTTCCATAACGCTCCGGAGTATCGGGGACGCCGTGATCGCAACCGACAACCGTGGTCTCGTTACCTTCATGAATCCTGTTGCCGGGCAGCTGACAGGGTGGCCGGCGGATGAGGCCCGGGGAAGGCCGCTTGAGGAGATCTTCGTTATCAGGAACGAGCACACCGGTGAACAGGTGGAAAGTCCGGTGAAGAAAGTCCTCCGGGAAGGCATCGTCGTCGGTCTTGCGAACCATACCGAACTCATTGCAAAGGGCGGCACCGTATGGCCGATTGACGACAGCGCCGCACCAATCCGCAACGCGAACGGGGATATGATCGGGATAGTCCTCGTGTTCCACGAGATCAGCGAGAAGAAAAAGGCAGAGAAGGCGATCGTGGAAGCGAACCACAAATACCGGGACATCATCGAGTTCCTTCCCGATGCTACCTGTGTCATCGACACAAACGGCGTGGTCATCGCCTGGAACCGGGCAACTGAAACCCTGACCGGCGTACCGAAGGAGGAGATCATCGGGAAGGGCGATTATGCCTACGCGCTCCCGTTCTACAACGAGAGGAGACCCTGTCTCATCGACTTCGTAGGCCTCGATGCGTCCGCTATCCCGCAGGGCTATCTGGATCTCCGAAGAGAAGGGGAGGCGATCTACAGCGACAGGTTTGTTCCTTCCCTCTACAACGGGAAAGGGGCCCACCTCTGGCTGAAGGCGTCGCCCCTCTACGACAGCACCGGGACGAGGGTCGGGGCGATTCAGTCGATCCGCGATATCACCGGTATCAAGCAGATCGAGCGCAAACTGCGGGAGTCCGAAGAGACCTACCGGACAGTCTTTGAGTATACGGGGACGGCAACCGCAATCCTCGAGGATGACGGGATAATCTCCCTCGCAAACACAAAACTGGGAGAACTCCTGGGCATCCCGGTCGCGAGGGTACAGGGGACGCATATCACCCGGTATTTCCAGGGAGAGAGCCTTGAGAAGGTCCGGGAATACCATCGCCGGAGGAGAACCGGGCCCGGAACCGTCCAGGTCTACGAGGCGCAGGTCGTGCGGGATGACGGAGAGGCAAGGGATGTCCTGCTGACCGTCGGGCTCATCCCGGGAACGCAACAGAGCGTGGCATCGCTGCTGGATATCACCGCGCAGAAACAGTATGAAAAGCAGTTAAAGAAATACGCGCAGGATCTGCAGCGGAGTAACCAGGAACTGGAGCACTTCGCATACGTCGCCTCGCACGACCTGCAGGAACCCCTGCGGGCGGTTGCAAGCCATACCCAGATCCTGGCGAAGAACTACATGGACCAGCTCAGCCCCGACGCGGAGAAGCACATGACGTTCGTCGTCGACGGGGCCAGCCGGATGAAAGAGTTGATCGACGACCTCCTGATGTATTCAAGGGTGCAAACCCGCGGGAAGCCGTTTGAGGCGACCGATTGCGAAGCGGTCCTGAGCGACGTCTTGAAAAACCTCCAGTTGAAGATCCAGGAAAGTTCGGCCGTTATCTCCCATGACCCCCTCCCTACCGTGCAGGGTGACGCAACGCAGCTAAGGCAGATCTTTCAGAACCTGATCGAGAACGCCCTTAAATTCAGCGGGGACCAGGCCCCTCGGGTCCAGGTTTCCGTGCGGGAGCTCCCCGACACATGGGAGTTCTCCGTCCGGGACAACGGGATCGGAATCGATCCCCAGTACTTCGAGCGGATATTTGTGATCTTCCAGCGCCTCCATACCCGTTCGGAGTATTCCGGGACCGGCCTCGGCCTCGCGATCTGCAAACGCATTGTCGAACGGCACGGAGGGGGCATAACCGTCGAATCACGGCCGGGAGAAGGTTCAACGTTTTCCTTTACCATTGCAAAGAATTTAGGAGAGAGTGCATGACACCAAACCCGATGTTTCGTCCAATCGAGATCCTCCTTGTCGAGGACAGCGAAAGCGACATATCACTGACAGAAGAGGCATTCAAAGCAGGAAAAGTCCATAACCAGCTGCATGTTGCCCGGGATGGCATGGAAGGGCTGGCATTTCTGCGCCGTGAGGGTGCGTATGCCGGGGCACCCCGCCCGGATCTCGTCCTGCTCGACCTGAACCTGCCCAAAATGGACGGCCGGGAGGTCCTGGAGGAGATACGAGCGGACCAAAACCTGAAAAGCATCCCCGTCGTTGTTCTGACGACCTCAAAGGCGGACGAAGATATTCTCCGGATGTATGAACTCGCTGCGAACTGCTACATCACCAAGCCTGTCGACTGGGAGCAGTTCATCTGCGTGGTCCAGTCAATCGAGCACTTCTGGCTGCACGTGGTAACCCTGCCGAGTGGAATGTAAATGATCCAGTATCCGATCAGAGTACTTCTTATAGAGGATAACCCGTCAGACGCGCTGCTGATTCAGGGGATGCTGGATGAATTCGAGGACAACCGGTTCAACCTCGTATGGGTGGAGCGTCTCTCTGAGGGGATGGCGCACATCCAGGCCGGGCAGATCGATGTCATCATCACCGACCTTGCCCTGCCTGACAGCTGGGGGCTGGACACCTTCCGAAAGGTGCTCGATCAGGCAGCGGAAACCCCGATCATCGTGCTCTCGGGGTTCGACGTCGAATCCATGGCGCTCGAGGCGGTAACGGAAGGCGCCCAGGACTATCTCATCAAAGGGGGCCTTGACAGCGACAGGCTGTCGCGGGTCATCCACTACGCAATCGAGCGCAAACGGCTGGAACGGGCGTTGCGGATCAACGAATACGCCATCGCCTCGTCCATCGAGGGGATTGCGGCCACAGACCTTTCAGGAACGATCACGTGTGTCAACAGGGCGTTCCTCAAGATGGTAGGGTGCGACGAAGCAGATGCGGTCGGTCGGCCGGTTGCGGACCTCATCCCGTTCGGCGGCGATGCTCCGGGTATATTGCGCACCGTACACGGTGAAGGCGGCTGGATCGGCGAATCAGCGGTCGTGAATGCGCAGGGATCGAGGATAGAGGCTCAGGTTTCTGTGCATCTCGTCAGCAATAAGTCCGGCAATCCTCTCTGTATCCTGTTCTCGTGCGTTGACATCACTGAGCGCAAAAGTATGGAGAAAGCGCTCAGAGAGAGCGAAGAGCGCCTGGAACTGGCGATCAAGGGAGCGGACCTGTATGTCTGGGACTGGGATATCGCTGCCGACAGGGGGGTCCTGAACAACTTCTGGCACGAGCGGGCGTATTCCTCTCCCGCTGAGGGAGATAGCTTCAGGGATGCCTGGTGCGATCTCATACATCCGGACGATATTCCTCATGTCATGCAGGCGCTCGACGACCACATTGCCGGGAAAATCCCCTGTTTTGATGCCGAATACCGCCTCAAGGGCGTGGCCGGCAACTGGATCGGGGTGCATTCCAGGGGTGAGGTCACCAAATGGGACCCGGCCGGCCGCCCGATCCGCTGCGTCGGGATATCCCAGGACGTGACGATGACCCAGCAGTACCGCCATTCGCTCTGTGAGGTCAACAAGAAACTGAACTTGCTGTCGTCGATTACGCGGCACGACATCTTAAACAGCATTATGGCCGTTATGTGGGAGCTTGAACTCCTCAAAGAGGAGGTCTCCGGTTCGACCGCTGAGGAGAACCTTCAGGGCGTGATCCGGGCGGTCAGGGCCATTCAGTCGCAGATCATGTTCACCCGCGATTACCAGGACCTGGGGGTGAAGGGCGCCACCTGGCAGTGCGTGAACGTGGTGGTGCAGGAGGCGGCGGATAGCGCCGCATCTAATGCGATCCGCCTGAATATTGCCATGTGCCCGCTGGAGATCTACGCGGACCAGCTCCTTGAGCGGGTCTTTTTTAACCTGATCGACGACACCGTCCGTCACAGCGGGGGAGCGACCGAGATCACGGTATCGTTCCGGGAGCGGGACGGGTCCGGCGTCATTCTGTTTGAAGATAATGGGCGCGGCATCCCGCCGGGCATGAAGAGCAGGATCTTTTACCGGGGCGTCGGGAAGAACACCGGATACGGCCTCTTTCTGGTCAGGGAGATCCTCGGCATTACCGGGATCACGATCGAGGAGACCGGCGAGGAAGGGAAAGGAGCAAGGTTTGAGATTGTGGTGCCGCCCGGTGCCTGGCGGACGTGTGATTTCTGCTCGGTTATCAGGGCCGGCAGTCCTTGAGGTCCGCGTAAACGGCAGCAGTGGAATGCACTCCCATTTTCCCTCCTTCTTGCGCTTTTATCGGCGTATTCCGGGCCGATTGCGCCGTCCGAAAGCCTGCTGTCTCGTGAGAGAGTCGGCGGCTGATACGCCGGTTTAGCCGGGATGATGGGGGCGGTGCTCGCCCACGGATCCACCGGGGTATGCCGGCAGATAGCCGTCCTGCGGATATAGTAGCCGGCCGGAGGCGGGATGCGCTATCAGCGAGGACGATGCAAGGAATATCTTTCCTATGGTAACGATATTCTGCTCGAAATCAATTGATCAGTATGATTACGTAGACTTCAATAACGTAATTCGTATCAATTCCTCAACGCAAATCATCAAGATATATATGGGTACGCCTCCGTACATCTGTTGATAGTCTCACCGATCACCGAAATACTTCCGTGCCGCAGAATGATAGCGAGAAGCCAACTTGATCTGAGAAAGTTCGTAGCACCGGAGTTGATCTGCGGGTACGGAGCACTGCAGCTTGCAGGGCGGTATGCGCGCAACTTCGGCATGAAGCAGGTGCTCCTGGTCACCGATCCGGGCGTCCGTGCCGCAGGCTGGGCCGGGGCCGTCGGGGAGAGCCTGGCCGAAGCAGGCATAGCGTTCACCGTCTTCGATACTGTCTCCGCAAACCCCCGCACCTGGCAGGTGATGGCGGGTATGGAGGTCTACCGGGCTGAAGAGTGCAACGGCATCGTCGCCGTCGGCGGAGGAAGCCCGATGGACTGTGCCAAGGGCATCGGGATAACGAGTTCCAACATACGGGATATCCTCACGTTCGAGGGCGTCGACCGGGTGCCGGTGCCGGCGCCGCCGCTCATCTGCATCCCGACGACCGCCGGGAGTTCCGCCGACGTCTCCCAGTTTGCTATCCTCACGGACGAAGAGAAGAAACGAAAAGTCGCCATCATCAGTAAAGCGCTCGTCCCGGACGTCTCCCTGCTCGATCCCGAACCGCTGACGACGATGTCCCGGGACCTGACCGCGGATACCGGCGTGGATACCCTCAGCCACGCAATCGAGGCCTATGTCTCGAACGCCAGTTCCCCGATGACCGACGTGCATGCCCTCGAGGCGATACGGCTCATCACGAGCGCACTGCCTGCGGTTCTGGAAGAGCCCGGCGATCTGAACCTGCGGTTCTCGACCCTCCTCGCCAGCCTTCATGCCGGTCTCGCGTTCTCCAACGCAAGCGTCGGAGCCGCACATGCGATGGCGCACAGTCTCGGGGGGGCCTACGACCTTGCGCACGGGCGGTGCAACGCGCTGCTCCTCGAGCACGTGATGGCGGCCAACTACGAGGCGGCATCCGGCCGGTACGACCGGATAGGGGCGGTCCTCGACCCGGGATGGGTGACTCCGGCGGAGACGGTGGCGGCGTTTCGGAGATCGCTTGGCATCACCGGGACCCTCGCCGATGTCGGCGTCCGGGAGGATATGGTCCCCGCCCTTGCCCGGGGGGCCTATACCGACCCCTGCATGGTGACGAACCCGCGCAGCCTCACCTGCGCAGATATCGAACGGATATACGAGCATGCGCTCTGACCCTCCCGACGACCGGGACGCCCTCCGGGCAAAGATCATCGGCCTCGGGGAGATGTCCCTGCACAAGAGTTACTACCCGGAACTGCAGAGCCGGCTTGCGGAACTCGAACGGTTCAGGGCGCTGCTCGACCAGACCCACGATGCCATATTCCTGATCCGTGCAGATACCGGGAACCTGGCGGACGTCAACGCATCGGCGAGAACGTATCTTGACTACTCAAGGGAAGAACTGCTGGCAAAACCGTTTATCGACCTGATCTCCCCCGAGCAGAAGGCCTGGCTTTTCGAGTTCGTCAGGAACAGTAGCGATCTGGTCTCCAGGTCCGGGCAGACCGTTACCGCGCGGCTCGTATCACGGCGTGGAACGGAGATCCCGATGGAGATCACCGTCCGGGCCGTCACCTTCGGCGGCGAGCGGTACATCGTCGCGATTGCCCGGGACATCACCGACCGGATCCGCACCGAGCGGGAGCTCAAGGTAAAGGAGAGCGCGCTCGAATCGTCGACGAACGGCATCCTCATCGCCGATCTCGCCGGGACGGTCATGTACGCCAACCGGGGTTTTGCCGCGATGTTCGGCTACGAGCGGGCGGGTGCGGTTGCGGGGAGAAACCTGGAGGCGTTCTTCGCGGACCCTGCCGTCGGGGAGAAGGTTACGGCGCAGCTCCTCGACAACCATGCGATCGTGCAGGAGATGATCGGGCTCAACAGCAACGGGTCTCCGTTCCACATCCAGGTCTCGGGCAGCGTCGTGCAGAACGATGCCGGGAAGCCGCTCTGCATCATGCTGATCGTCATGGACATCACCGAGCGGATCCTCATCGACCAGATGAAACGGGAGACCTACGCGCAGCTCGGCAAGAACATCGAGCAGTTTGCCATCCTCGGCGACCATATCCGCAACCCGCTCCAGGTGATCGTCGGGTATGCGGAGATGATCGACGACCCGCTTGCCGGAAAGATCCTCGAACAGTCGAGGCGGATCGACGAACTCGTCACCGAACTCGACCGGGGATGGGTCGAGTCGGCGAACGTCAGGCATTTCCTGCGAAAGCACGGGGAAGGCAGAGAACCCTCTTTGCAGACGGACACCGATATCTCAACCCGGAATGAAGAAGACCCCTGATACGCGTGGGTTCCGGCGGATGCGATTGCCGTTCCTTCGAAGGATGCCGTCGCCTTCCCGATACGCGGAAGAGACCCGCTGCGCTGGCGGCCGTTGAATCGATGGGAATTAAGCCCGAAAACAAGAGACGCCCCGGCCGGGATCTGAACCCGGGTCGAAAGTTCCGGAGGCTTTCAGGATCTCCGCTACCCTACCGGGACTGCCGCAGTATATCTTCGTAGGCCCGCGGAGAGGAGAACCCTAGCCTCTCCGCGATTCGTAGAGATGCCAGATCTTGCATGCCCCCTCGTGGCTGACCATGCAGGGGCCCACAGGGGTGCGCGGGGTGCAGACCTTCCCGAAGAGTTTGCAGTCGGAGGGCCGGGCGACGCCGCGCAGCACCTTATCGCAGATGCAGGCGGAATGCTTGTCCACGTGCCGGATTGCGATATCGAACTTCTTCTGGGCGTCGCAGCCCTCGAACTCCGGTTTCAGGCGGAGGCCGGAGGCCGGGATCACCGGGAATCCGCGCCACTCGACGTCGTACGGCTCGAAGACCTCGTACATCAGGCGTTTCGCCTTGACGTTCCCCTCCCGGGTGACCACGCGCGGGTAGGCGTTCTCCACCCGGTGCACCCCCGCGCGGACCTGCTGCACCGCC
>DAOSER010000074.1:423-9574 GCA_035363235.1 Methanoculleus sp. | reverse complement strand
TCATCGGCGGCACGTCCTGGCCGATCTGTCCGGCCGGGACCTTCTCGTCGCTCGGCTATGCTATTCTCCAGCCGAACATCAGGGGCTCGACCGGCTACGGAGCGGAGTTTGCCCGGGCAAACTACCGTGACTGGGGCGGCGGGGATTACCGCGACGTCATTGCAGGCGTCGACCACCTCATCGCGGAAGGAGTCGTGGATCCCGATCGCCTGGCCATCATCGGGCAGAGCTACGGTGGCTACATGACCGCCTGGACCGTGACGCAGACGGACCGGTTCGACGCGGCGATCGTGATCGCCGGCATCAGCGACCTCGTCAGCGTCGACGGAACGCACGATATCGTCTACGACCTCCAGGACAGCTTCGGCGTCTACTACTGGGAGGACTACTCCCTGTATCTCAGCCGCTCGCCCATCTACCATGTCGGGAACGTCACCACCCCGACCCTCATCGTGCATGGCGAGCATGACATCCGCGTACCGGTCGGGCAGGCACAGGAGTTCTACGATGCGCTCTGGAAGAGGGGCGTGCCCGCCGAGATGGTCGTCTACCCGCGGGCCGGCCATTTCCCGGGCGAACCAAAGCAGATCCTTGACCTGTATGGTCGCGAGATCGCCTGGTGCGAACGGTATCTGCAGTGAGCAGATCCCTCCTCTTTTTCCGGTCACGGGCGTGTGCGGCATCTGCCGTATGGATCCGCTACTCTTATGAACCGGGCGGGATTACCCCTTACGAGACCGGCAGACTATGAACGTGATCGTTCTCTATGCGAGCATGTACGGATCGACGAAGGGCATTGCGTAGTTCATTGCCGAAAAACTCAGGCAGCATGGCCTGGAGGCGGAGGCACGAAGCGTCGATGCGGCACCGGACATAAGAGACTACGACGCTGTCGTGATCGGGAGCGCCGTCTACATAGGGCACTGGATGCGGGAGGCGACGGAGTTCGTGCGGAAGAATAGCGGCGTTCTCGCCGGCCGGCCGGTCTGGCTCTTCTCAAGCGGGCCGTTAAAACCCGGGCATGAGGCTCTCCCGCCGGACGCCCCGGGGATCGAGCCCGACGAGATCGCCGAACTCCGCCGGCTCGTCCATCCCCGGAATACCCGGGTCTTCTCCGGCACGCTCGACCCGGCGAAACTCGGGTTCCCGCACCGGCTCATCCGCAGGCTGCCGGCCGGGCGCGATCTCCTTCCCGAGGGGGACTTTCGGAACTGGGACGATATCGAGGCATGGGCGGCCGACATCGCCCGGGAAATTGCCGTTCCCGCGGTGTGAATCGCAGCGAGGGCGTTTGCCGGCATCCTGGACGAGAGGTCCCGCATTCGTGATTTGAGAGTTCACCTGCATGTAACCGGAGGACCGGATGCCGCATCGGCGTGGACGAGGCCCGGACCGGAACTCCCCCTTCCGCCACACCCCCGGCCTCTTCTCCGGAATCGCCCTCGTCCGGGAGGCGAAAGGCCTCCTCGACGGCCGGCTCCACCCCGACGGCTGCAACACGGCAAAGCCGCCGGCCGGACGGTGATGCACCTCATCCCGCGCTGCGCCGGGGACGTCGAAGACCCCCGGGGAGGTGGGCGATCCTGGAGAAGAGGGTGTATTGAAGGATGCCCGCACCAGGTCCGGAACAGATGCGCCGGACAACCTGACCGATCGACGAGGAGAGCGCTCATTCACCTCGCGCCTGTTGGCCGCATCGACCTGCTCCGTCGTTGTTCGACCATTTCAACACGGCAAATGCAACAAAATTATTGCCAAGCAACTTAAAATACTTGTCATGCATGGTTTCTCCCGTTTCAGCCATAACCGTAAATGGCTCTTTTGTGTCCTCCTCTGCGGACTATTCCTCACATGTGCCCCGGCCGCTCATGCCGGAACTGCTACAGTCGATCCGGTTAACGATCCGGGAATCTGGTCACTCTCGGACACACTTCGGGTTGCGACGATAACCTCCCTTGATCTCTCGCCATCGGGCCGGGATATCGCGTATGCTGTTATGTGTCCCGTTATAGATGCAAACACGAGTGAGTTCCGTAATGTGATCTATGCCGTCCGGGCTGACGGATCCTCTACCCGGCAATTAACCAGTGACACGCAATCATGCACGAACCCGGCATGGTCACCCGACGGGAACAGAATTGCATACCTCTCCTTTGAGAGCGGGAGTCCACAGGTGTGGATCATGAATGCCGACGGAAGCGAGGCGTACCGCCTCACCGACCAGGAGACGGGCGTCCTGTCGTTCAGCTGGTCGCCGGACGGAAAGCAGATCGGCTATACCGCACTACTTCCCCCGACCGCTGAACAGAGACAGGCAGCGGTCGCAAAAGAAGACCCTATCGTTTCAGGGGAGAACATCCCGGTCTCAGGGCTCTACCTTGCAGCGGTGGTCCCGGCCGGCCAGGATTTTCCCGCGGCCCGACTCGTAACATCCCCGGAGATGACCATCGGCAGCTGGGACTGGCTCCCGGACAGTTCGGGGATAGTGTTTGTGCATATGCCCGCGATTGAGGCAGAATACGGGTTCAACTCAACCATCTCCCGCTTTGATATCAGGAACGGCACTCTCACCCTCCTGGTCCCCGATGCAACGAAGTTCACCTTCTACAACTGCGTCCTTGTCTCCCCGGACGGGCAGTCGGTTGCCTACACGACGTGGAAATCATTCAACTTCATGGATATCTCTGTTGTACCGGCGAACGGCGGCACATCACGAACCATAGCCTCTGATCTTAATCAATACCCCGCAAACATCATGGGCCTGATCGGCTGGTCAGCGGATGGGAAGACCCTGTACGTTCCCCTGACGAAAGGAACATCGATCACGATGGACGCGTTCCCGATCGATGGTTCGGCCGCGACAGAACTCTTCCGGTACGGGAATATTGCGAAGATCCGGGAGAACCGCGGGCGGACGATCTTTGCCTATGCCGCAGAGGATGCCGCGCTCCCCATGGAGATCTATACAACGCCGGTGGATACGTTCAAGCCGTCTCAGGTCACCCAGCTCAATGCCGGCCTCCCGACCAAAAAGATCGGGAAGACGGAAGTCATCCGCTGGAACTCCACGGACGGAAAGGTGATCGAGGGACTGCTCACGTACCCGGCAAATTATACACCCGGTACGAAATGTCCCCTGATAATCGAGCCCCACGGAGGTCCAGGACTCAACTCTGTCCGATACTTCACCGGCAGCGGGGGAAGCTGGCCTATAATACCAGCAGGAACCTTCTCGTCGCTTGGGTATGCGATCCTCCGACCTAATGTCCGGGGATCTACCGGGTACGGGATCGATTTTGCCAGGGCAAACTATGCTGACTGGGGTGGCGGAGATTATCGCGATCTCATGGCCGGCGCGGATCACCTCATAGCCCTGGGAATCGCGGATCCGGAGCGCATGGGGATTATCGGGCAGAGTTACGGGGGATACATGGCCGCATGGACCGTCACCCAGACCGACCGGTTCAAGGGGGCCGTTGTCATCGACGGCATCACCGATCTCGTGAGCAATGTCGGCACGAACGATATGCCGTTCGATGAATCGAATTATTTTGGCGGGGAGTTATGGGAAAAATGGGACCTGTATTCGAACCGGTCACCGATCCGTCATGTAGCAGGCATCACGACCCCGACACTGGTTGTGAGCGGGCAGGAGGATATCAGGGTCCCGCTCGGGCAGGCGCAGGAATTTTACAGGGCGCTCTGGAAGCGGGGTGTTCCGTCGCAACTCGTCGTCTATCCCCGGGCCGGCCATTTTCCCGACGAACCTAAGCAGTGGCAGGATCTCTGGCTCCGGGAGATCTCCTGGATGAACTCGTATGTAAAGGGCAGCTCATTGTGAGGGGTGTTCATTCAAAACACCCCTTTCACTCCCCAAAGCCTCGTACTCGTTCTACCCCTGACCTGCCCATTCTGCAACCCCCAAAAGAAGAGATCGTCCTCGCAAACAGCCTCTGCTACGCCCGCTATAATCGGTATCCAGTCAGCCCCGGCCACCTCCTCATCATCCCCTACCGCCATATCCCCGACTTCTTCGACGCGGAACTCACCGCCCTCCTCGCCCTCCTCCGGGAGGCGAAAACCCTCCTCGACGGCCGGTGCCACCCCGATGGCTGCAATGTCGGCGTGAATGTGGGCACCGCCGCCGGCCGGACGGTGATGCACCTCCACGTCCACGTTATCCCGCATCCTGCCGGTCGTGGACGCCCTCCGGCCGGGGACGGATCGACCATTGACGTGCCTGTGAACTTGCCTGCCCGGGATGAGATCGGCCGGTAACACGGTCAGGTTGCCTCCCGGCGTGGTGGAAAACTTGTTCAAGAAGACTTTCATCTTCCGGGGTCAAACTCCTCTGCAGTACCCACCGCCGCGCTGAGCGACGAGCAGGAGCCATTCTGATGCCCAAGACCCCCACCATCCGCCCCGGCGTCTTCATCGAAGAAGTCCCGGGATCCGCCCGGCCGATCCGGGAAGTCCCGACGTCCGTTACGGCGTTCGTCGGGCGGGCCCTCCAGGGTCCCGTCGATGAACCGACTGCCGTCGCCTCCTGGACTGAGTTCGAGAACCGGTTCGGCGGGCTTATACGAGACTATCCGCTGACGTATGCAATCCGTGACTTCTTCGCAAACGGGGGCCGCCAGGCTGTTGTCGTCCGGGTGGTCGCGAGGACGGGCCGGAGACCGATGCGGGTCTGCGCGAAGGGCGGCGGCCCCCTGACCGTCGACGATTATATCGGGGACGAGGCCGGGAAGCGGGGACTCTACGCCCTCGATAAGGTCGATCTCTTCAACCTCCTCTGCATCCCCCCCGATACCCCGGCCGGGAACGTCCCGGCGGCCGTATACCGGAGAGCGGCGAGCTACTGCTACCGCCGGCGTGCCATGCTACTGATCGACCCCGACAGGGAGTGGGGCGAGGGAGGCGACGGTGCCGCCCGGAGGGCCCGGGACGGGGTGCAGGTCCTCGGGCTGACCGGCGTTGAGGCCCGGAACGCGGCCCTGTTCTTCCCCCGTATCTGTCAGCCCGATCCGGAACGGCAGGGAACGTTCGCGCCGTGCGGGGCCGTCGCCGGCGTCATTGCGCGGACCGATGCCCGGTGGGGAGTCTGGAAGGCGCCGGCAGGGACCGCGGCGATGCTGCTCGGCACCGCAGGCCTGCAGACCGACCTCTCTGACGCCGATATCGGGATGCTCAGTCCGGCCGGGATCAACGGTCTCCGTTTCCTCACGGGAATCGGGCCGGTTGTCTGGGGTGCCCGGACGCTCCGCCGTCCGGTCGACGAGTTCATGTACATCCCGATCCGCCGGCTGGCGCTCTTCATCGAGGAGAGCCTCATACACGGGCTGCGATGGGCTGTCTTTGAACCGGACTGCGACGCGCTCCGGGCAGAGGTACGTGCCGCCGCCGGTGCGTTCATGGACGGTCTCTGGCGGCGGGGGGCTTTTCCGGGCAGCCTGCCAGAAGATGCCTTCTTCGTGAAGTGCGACCGGGAGACCACGACCCCGGCCGAGAGCGAGCAGGGGATTGTCGTCCTGGTCGTCGGGTTTGCGGCGACGAGGCCGGGAGAGTTCGTCGTACTCAAGATACCGGTGCAGGCCGGCGGTGTCAGCCGGGTATCGGGCTACGAGGCCCTGCCGGAGATGGATGCCAGCGGAAACGCCGTCGGTATCGTGACGCGCACCCTTGAGCATGAGGGGTGGGAGCGGGACGAGAACGGGAATCTCGACTGAGACCGGTCGGCAATCCAATCAAAAGATACTCCCGGAGATCCGGCGACCATACGCACAGGTATCGCCGCACTTCTTCGTTCCCCGCGGTATTCGGCTGCCATCTCAAACTTCTCTTCGATCTTCCCCCCGTGCATACGGCCGGACGGCTCCACCCTCTCGTTAGCCTCCCGCTACCGCTCCTCTGTTCTGCTGCCTCGCCGGCGGAAGTCCGAACGGTTAACCCTCTTCACGAACCGGGATCTCGACCCCCTGCTCGGGAGCCTTCCTCAGCCGCACCGCCAGCACGCCGTTTCGGAGGGTGGCCGCCGCACCCTCGTCCATGACCTCCGCGGGAAGATTCACAACCCGCGTCATCTCGCCGGAGGGCCTCTCCCTGACGGCGTAGCCTTCCCGTTCTTCCTCCCTCTTTCGGACGGTGATCCGCAGCATCCGCGGCCCGGTGAGCCGCAGCGTAACATCGCCGCTCTCCACCCCCGGGAGGTCGGCGACGACCGCGACCTCATCCTCGAGGTCCCGGAGATCGACCGGAATCCCGGCACCGCGGATCACGGTGAACACCCGCTGCCCGGGCGCCGCGATCATCTCGTGGAGCCGCCGGTGCATCTCGCACATCCCCGGGCCGAATGCCCGCTGAAACGGGCACGCTGATCCTCTCTCTTCCATGCTTTCATCTCCTCCAGCTGCCATGCAGCCTACATGCTCCCGCACATATAAGTTGTTCCCGAAAGTCCCCATGAGAGCGCCGGACAACGGTTTCATTCTTCACGGCCCCGAACCCTCAGCAATACCAGACCGGGAGACCGTTGAAACGGGTCTCAAGCCAAAACGTGGCGAGCGGAGGCGCTTTTACGATCTCCCGCCGGGCATCGAAGGGCCGGAGTGAGTGCATCCGGGCCCGGATTCCTGCAGACAGCCGGCGGGAAGGCCATTATCACCAGATCCGCCAGCACGTATTCACGAGCGCCGCATGAACAACTTTTTTCCCAATCACCCCCAACAGTTCACCATTCTGTCCGGAGAGCGAGGAGCTGCGAGAGCGCATGGAGGAGTACACCGCCGAGGAAGTCATCGGCTACCAGATCGAGATCATCCGGGCAAGCGTGGTCGAGGAAGACCGGGGTCTTGAGGGGCGGCTGCTCAACCCCGGGAACCTCGACTTCGTCATCGCCACGAGCAACCATATTCCCGATCCGTTCGAGAGGGCCGCGTTCGTGCTCCACGGTATTGCAACAGGGCATCCGTTCGTTCAAGGAAATAAGCGGATCGCGTTTCTGCTCGCAGGTCTCATCCTGAAGAGAACCCCGGAACGGTATGTCATCGCAAGCTCCGATGCAGAGAACAATGCCGTTGTACGGGACGTTGCCGGGGGCAAAAAGACCAGAAAAGACGTTCTCGACTGGCTGCACGCGGTCGCAAAAGAAGGTCGATGAATTATTCCGCAAGAAGGTCGAGAGTCTTTTTATGCCGCTCGATGAGCATCCTGAAGTCTTCCTGCTTTGAGGGGCGGGGCGACTCTTCGGGGTGCGGTATATCGGACGGGCCGGCGGAACACGGGGCGGTCGAATCCCGCGAGAGGCTGTACGAAGACCCGGGTTCCGCAACGTTCTCCTTCCTCCCGGTTCTTCTCCGATCTCCTGGGTTCATCTCTCCTCCTGCATCGCTTTCCAGCGTTGTGAATTTGGCGTTCCACCGGTATTAATATTAGGTCCGGCATGTTCACGCCGGTAGTTCACATCGGTCCCGCAGATATATGGACAAATTGCGGATCGTATTTACAATCTGCCCAGCACAGGGAACAATCCGGCGAGAGGCGGAGGAGGGAAGGGAATGAGCGCCCGGTCCCGGATGGAACTACCCGGCGGTGCACGCCGCCTCAATATCCGCGAGGTCGTAGACCAGGAACCCCTCCTCGCGGAGCCGGTCTTTCCCCTTGACGCCGCCGGCGACAAGGCAGAAGCGCTCGCGGGTGTAGTTATCGTGCCGGACATGCTCCGCTTTCTGAGAAAGGCGCGTGAGCACGCCGCGGGCCTCCCTCTCCGTAAGGCTCCCCCACTTGCACTCTCCAAAGACGATGCTCGCGTCGCTCTCCCGGACAGCGACGAGATCGATCTCCTCGCCGCGGTACCACCATCGACCGGTGGTATACCCCAAAAAGACCTTCCGGGCGAACTCGTTTCGCACGAAGACCTCGAACTGCTTGCCGAAGTAGGGGTTCAAATCGACGCCGTCCACCGAATGGTTCTCCGTCTCGATCGCCTGGCGCTGCGAAAAGACGAAGTTGTACCAGAAATCGAAGATGCAGTCCTTGATCCGGTACAGCCCCCGCCGCCGGTTGCCAAAGAGGGGCAGTTCCTTCTCGATGATCCCGAGCCGCGTCATCGCCTCGAGGTAGGGGTAGAGGTGGCGGGCGTCCATACCGCAGAACTGAGCGATGGTGGCAGGGGCCGTGTTGCCGACGGCGATAGCGTTGAGGATCGCCTGGTAGGTCTTGAGTTCCCGAAACTCCTGCGAGAGGAGGAAGTAGGGCTCCCGGTAGAAGTAGCCGTACCTGTTGAAGAACTCCCGCTCGACGAACGTGGCATAGTCGGGGTGGTCCCCGGCCTTGAGGAGGTATTCGGGGATGCCCCCGATGGTCAGGTGCGCCTTGAGAGCATCCCGAAAGGAGAACGAGGGGAGGAACGTTCGTGCGTCGCAGAACCGGAGCGGGCCAAGAAGCATGTCCCGGGTCCGCCGCCCGTAGAGAGGCGAGGTGTAGGAGAGCGCGCTGTCGGTCATCAGGCCGAGCATCGACCCGGAGAGGAGGATACACCAGTTTGATCCGGCAAGAGCGGTGTCCCAGGCTTTCTGGAGCGCGGAGAGGATGGCCGGGTCGTTCTTGATCAGGTAGGTGAACTCGTCGATGACGAGGTAGCGGCGCTCAGAGAGCGGTATCCGGGCCAGGTAGGTGAAGAGCTGGTCCCAGGATGTGATCTCCAGCGTTGCAAGGAGCGGGTCGGCGAAGAACCGGGCTACCGCCTCCTGCAGCCGCCGGATCTGGATCTGCGGCGCGGTGTCCTCAGCGAAGTGGAGGATGCCCTCTTTCCCGCGGATGAACTCGGTGACCAGCCGCGTCTTGCCGATCCGGCGCCGCCCGTAGAGGATGATCAGCCGGCCGCCGTCCTTTCGCCACTCCTCCTCGAGGAGGGCACGCTCGGTCTCGCGGTCGATGAACTCCCTAATCATGATTAGTACTAATCTGGATTAGTATTAAGGGCTTCGATGCCGGGGGCTCAGCGAGCAGCCGGGCAACGCCATCGGCCATGTATGCCGCTACCGAATACGATCCGAGCCATGGGCATCCGTTTTGTTGCATTATGGTGTCCCTCAGAAGTCCGTTTACCTGTATGAGACCTTTCCGGGGCAGGATAGATAAGGCCTCTGGT
>DAOSER010000074.1:0-413 GCA_035363235.1 Methanoculleus sp. | reverse complement strand
GATGAACTCCCTAATCATGATTAGTACTAATCTGGATTAGTATTAAGGGCTTCGTCCCGGGGGTGGTGCGGAGGCGCCGCAGATCACGTGCCCCGCCCCTTCACCCCGGGGGTAGACCAGAAACACATCCGCAGAACTCGATGCCCCGGCAGAGGAACAACCGCTCAATCGTCCGGGAACCGGCCGTCGTGGCTCCGGCCCTGCTCATTCCGCGTCAGGATATCTCGTACTTCGCTTGAGGGGACCGGCAGGTACCTTCCAACGACGCCCCCGACAGCCTCATCAGCTACGCTCGTCCGTCTACCACGTCCGAAATGTCACCACCGCGACCCTCATCGTGCACGGTGAAGATGACATCTGCGTACCGGTCGGGCAGGCACAGGAGTTCTACGATGCGCTCTGGAAGAGGGGCG
>DAOSER010000073.1:0-9733 GCA_035363235.1 Methanoculleus sp. | reverse complement strand
GGATATGGCGACGGCGCAGGAGATCGTCGGCAAACAGGGTATGTTCGAGATCCGGGTTCAGACAACCGGAAACCAAACAGAACACGTCCTCTACGGCGACCAGATCACCAGCGTCGGTGTGCCGCAGCGGGACCCCAGGAACCAGGCGTGGGGTGTCGGGTTCACATTCTCCGATGCGGGTGCAGAGGCCTTCCGTGAGGCCGCCCTCGAATCCGGAGCGGTCGACAACCCGAGAGACCACCAACTTGTGATGCTCCTCGACAATGAAACCGTCTACAGCGCCCCCCTCGACGCGGATCTTGCGGCACAGCTCCGGTCGGGTCCGGTCAGTTCGCTCTCCGCGAGCACCGGGACCGGCGACGCCGGGCTCGAGGATGCGATGGCGCTCCAGATTCACCTGCGGGCCGGTGCCCTGCCGGTGAAGGTGGAGATCGTCGGGTCCGGTTCGGTTCCGGCGGCGCTCGGTGAGCAGTTCAAGATGACGGTCGCCATCGCCGGACTGCTCGCGCTGCTCACGGTCGGAGTCGTCGTCTACTACCGCTACCGCGAACCTGCGATCGTTCTCCCGATGGTCGCCACCAACCTCGCTGAGATCATCATCCTGCTCGGGATCGCCCGGTTCATCATCCAGCTCGATCTCGCCACCATCGCCGGCCTGATCGCGGTGGTGGGAACCGGTATCGACCAGCTCGTCATCATCACGGACGAGGTCCTCCACGAAGGGCGTGTCCCAT
Source organism: Methanoculleus sp. (assembly GCA_035363235.1). Classification (GTDB taxonomy): domain Archaea; phylum Halobacteriota; class Methanomicrobia; order Methanomicrobiales; family Methanoculleaceae; genus Methanoculleus. Next base: position 8,999 of record DAOSER010000073.1, on the reverse strand, counting down.
CGCCAAACCTCTATATGAAGCGGTATGGGCGGGCGTTCGGCATCATCGCCGTTGCTGCGGCGACGGTCTTCATCGCCATGCTCCCCCTGGCGCTGATGGATCTTTCCACCCTCAGAGGCTTTGCCATCATCACCATACTCGGTGTCCTGATCGGTATCCTGGTCACGAGGCCCGCGTACGGGAAGATAATCATGGCAATCCTCTCAAAATAACAATCCTACAACAACCTTTATTGCCCCGTTCACACACAATGTGTGAATGGGGTATAGCTTTATGGGAAAACCGGTTTTAATGGATTTTTTTGCCGAGTGGTGCGGTCCGTGCCACCAGCAGACACCAATCATCGATGAGCTCAAAGCAAAGATGGGCGACCGGGTCGATATCAGGAAGATTGATGTCGGCGTCGATTCCGAACAGACACGGCAGTATGCTGCGAAATACGACATCCAGTTCGTACCTACGCTCGTTATCGAGAAAGACGGGAAACTCGTCCGGAAACTGGTGGGGGTTCAGGACCTCGGTACGCTTGAGAGCATCTTAAAACCTCTGGTAGAGCAGTGAAGATCGGCATCGTCGGGGGAACCGGTGATATCGGGGAAGGCATGGCGCTCCGGCTCTCGCCGAAGTATGACGTGATCGTGGGGTCGCGTGATGAGATAAAGGCGGTCGCGACCTGCGATATCTGCCGGGAGACCCTGCATGGTCAGGGGATGGAGTGCAGCCTTACCGGCGTCTCCAATCAGCGTGCGGTCGATGAGGCGGATATCGTTGTCCTCGCGATACCGTTCAAGCACGCGGCTCCTATCCTGAAAGCCCTGAACGGGTTCGAGGAGAAGATCGTCGTCAGCCCCGTCAATCCGATCGAGCGGACGGCCTATTTCTACTACGCCCCTCCGCCGGAGGGCTCGGCGGCGATGATGATCAAGGGGATGCTTCCCGAGAGTGCGACCGTCTGTGCCGCGTTCAACAACATCGCCGCGAACAGGTGGAAGATGCTCGAGGAGGAGCTGGACTATTCGGTCGCTGTCTGCTGCGACGACGACGGGGCCAAGCAGAAGGTGATGGAGATCGTCAACAACATATCGAGCCTCCGCGCCTACGACGCAGGGCCGCTCGCGGCCGCATCCATCGTCGAGAGCATAACGCCCCTCCTCCTCAACATCGCACGGTTCAACAGGATGCGGGACGTCGGCGTGAAGTTTGTATAATTTTCTTTCTCTTATTCGAGAAGAGTAAGGAACCGGCTGTGTGAACCCATTTTGCATGAAAGGGCATAACTATTGTTCGCACATCAAAATTCTCCGTTATTCTCAAACTCAGAATCCTCATGGAGTGTTGAATATTCGTGCACGGATTCCGAGGGGATATCGCCATTGGGGGAACGACGCTCCGGAGAACGACGTCCTGAAAGGACGGAGTTCGAGAAACCCAGAGGGTTTCGAGGAGCGGAGTTCGAGCACCGAAGGTGCGAGGCGCGAACGCAGTGAGCGTGAGCACCGTTAAGTGCGAGGAGGGGCTGACGGGGAGTGCGACGTTCCGAAGCGCGACGGTTCGCTAGAACCGGAGCGTGAGCACCGAAGGTGCGAAGAACCGGAGCTCGACCACCGTCAGGTGGGAAGTGCGAGCGAAGCGAGCTTGAGGACCGGAGGTGCGAGGTGCGAACGGAGTGAGCATGAGAAACTCGAAGAGTTTCGAGGGGGCTTGCCCCCTCCCCTGTTTCCACATACAAAGAGATTCCTGTAGCCCCCACCCCGCCCGGCCTCCGGCCTCCTCCTCCGCACCTGACGGTGCTCAAACTCCGCTCCTAACGGAGCGTCGTTCCCCGCCCCAAGGGGCGGGGGCAGTGTATGGCGATATTCCCACGGTCCAGTAGATCGGGCTTGCCAGGAAAACACCCATCTGGCATTTGATACCTCTTGACTCAAACCCGGCTCTCCTGGCGCCATACCGCCGCCCCCCCTGCAGCACACCCGACCCCTCCTCACCGCGCCCCAAGCGGCATGCACATATCGGAGGGTACGCCAAACCATTCTGTACGAAGACCAGGGTGCTTTTGATGCTGGATCGGGAGTTTGAACGGATCGGAAAGAGGCTCTTTCTGGAGGGGCTTGTCGGAGCGAATTTCGGGAACATGAGCGTGCGCGGCGAGGGCGGGTTCTCCATCACCCGGACCGGCGCGTACCTCGATGCGGGGGAGATGCCGGTCTTTGTGCCGGATGCGGGCGACGCCCCGCGCGAGGCCTCAAGTGAGTACCGGGTCCATCGGGCGGTCTACCGGGAGACACCCCACTCTGCAATCGTCCACGCCCACCCGGTTCACGCCGTCGCCGCCTCGCTCGACACCGACCTCATCCGGCCTGTCGACAGCGAAGGAGGGGCGCTCTGCCCCGAGATCCCGGTCGTCACCGGGGACCCGGGCACCGACGAGATCGCAGAGAACGTCGCCGGAGCGCTCCGGAACGGCCACATCGTCATCGTCCGGGGGCACGGGACGTTTGCAGCCGGAAAAACGCTCGATGAAGCGTATATCTACACCTCGATCGCCGAGTACGCCTGCCGGATCCTCTTCTTATCGGGGAGGCTTCGGGGGGTTCTGTAACTGCTCGATCTGGTGGGTGGTCTCGCGGTGAAACCCGAGGAGCATGTCGCTGATCACGCCGAACATGAAGATCTGAAAGCCCATCGTGATCAGGAGGACCGTGAGGATGGTGAGCGGGAGGTGCTCGATGTTCTTGAGCCACTCGAGGACGACGTAGACACCGATGACGCCCCCGAGAAGTGATATGAAAAGGCCGATGATCCCGAAGTAAAAGATCGGGTTGTTCATCTTCGCAAGCCGGTATATGGTCGAGAAGATCCGCAGGCCGTCCTGGAACGGGTTCAGTTTTGTGACGGTGCCGGGCCTCGCCAGATACCGGACCGGGACGACCGTGACCCGCTGTCCGTTCCTCACCGCCTCGACCGCCATCTCCGTCTCGATCTCAAACCCCGCCTCCTTAAGGGACATCTGCCGGATTGAGTGAAGGGTGAAAGCACGGTAACCGGAGAGGATATCGCTGAGGTCTTTTCCGTGCGCTATCCGAAACATTGTGTTGAGGATCTGGTTGCCGAGGAGGTTTAACCGCGTGAACGCTCCCGCTCCGGGATTGGCGAGGCGGTCGCCGATGACGTGATCAAATCCGCGGCCGAGGGGTTCGAGCATCTTCTCCGCATCGTCCGGCGAGTAGGTGCCGTCGCCGTCGAGCATGAGCACGTAGGGCTTATCGATGGACTCCACGGCCTCGATTATGGCGTTGCCTTTTCCCTTTCCCGCCTGTGTCCGGACAACTGCTCCCGCGGCGCGTGCGATATCGGGCGTTCCATCTGTGCTGTTCCCGTCCATAACGAGGATGTGGGGAAAACCGCGTTGCCGGAACCCCTCGACCAGCTCGCCGATCGTCGGGGCCTCGTTTAGCGTGGGGATGAAGATACAGACCTCATCTCGCTCGACGTTCATTGGTGTACTATATCCGATTGAGCAACATAAGGACTTCGCATGCACGTAGCCAAATCGGGGCTCCGGGCTCTCGGTATCGCCGAGAGTTATTCGGGGCGGGAGCAGTCCACCCTTGCCGGCGTCGTCATGCGAAAGGACCTCCGGATCGACGGAGCGGCCTTCGCCCGGGTGACTGTCGGCGGGTCGGATGCCACCGATGCGGTCATCCGGATCTTCACCCGCCTTGCCCGCCGGGACATCAACCTCGTGATGATCAGCGGGAGCGTCATCGCCTGGTACAACATCATCGACCCGTCGGCGGTGCAGGATGCGACCGGCCTTCCCGTCATCGTCACCACCTACGAAGAGTCGGATGGGCTCGAAGAGGATATCCGCAGCCACTTTCCCGAAGATGCCGGGCGACTTGCAGCATACCGGCGGCTCGGCGACCGGGTCCCTGTCCGGCTGCACTCCGGATATACGCTGTTTATCCGCCCCTACGGAATCCCCCTCGATGATGCCGCGAGGCTCTGCAACGACTTCACGCGTGAGGGAAGGGTCCCCGAACCGGTGCGGGTGGCGCAGCTCGTTGCCCGGGGCCTCGTCCGGTCAGCCCCTGACGATCAGAACCGCTGACGTCGCGTGATCGACAACGTAGGAACTGACGCTCCCGAGGAAGAAGCGGTCGATCCGGCCCCTGCCATGCGACCCGACCACAGTCAGGTCTGCGCCGAGTTCCTGTGTCATCGCGGTGATCTCCGCTCCGGGGTGCCCCCAGCGCTTGTGGACGGTTACCCGGAGGCCGGCGGCGGCCGCCTCCCGTTCCGCATCGGCGAGAAACTCGTTTGCCTCCCGGTCGAGGGCGTCAAGGAGCGCCTGCTGGGCGATATCCGGCGGTTCGAGCTCGCTCAAGATCAGGGTGGGGTATGTGCCGGTCTGGACGACGTGTACGGCATGTACGGAGGCATCCATGGCAAGGGCGATATCCAGTGCCTCTTCGAGCGCCCGATGGCCGATCTCCGACCCGTCGACCGCCACGAGTATCGATTTGAACATAGTAATCCCTAGGAATGTTCCGGTACAAAAACATTGGTCGTTGCTGTCCCCTCATGCCTTCACCGTCTGCTTCGATACCACCTTCCCGTCGTGTTTATCCACAATCTCCACCGTGACCTCGATTCCCGGGTAGAGGGTCCCATCGGAGAGATCCGCTGTCATCTCCTCGCCCGGGTTCCAGTAGCGGGTGCGGCAGCCCTCGCCCTCGATGAACCTCACCCCATAATGGTGCGATGGGATGAGGAGGTTGCCGTTTAAGGTCTGGACAATGCAGATTTTCTGGCCGTTCTTGTAAAAAACCGCTTTCAGGCAATCGTTCTCGTATGTTGTACTGCCGTTGTTCTTGAGGGTGACCCTGCTTGCGTAGGTCAGCTTCCCGGTATCCTCGCTCGTGTGCGCAATCCCGGTGATGACGATCGGGGGCTCTCCGGGCTCCGTCCACGACCAGGACGGGATCATCGCGAGCACCATCAGCAGGACAAGGACGGCGAGGATGATGGTTACGGCAACCATCAGGAGTACGCCGTGCGTACTCGAGAGGGCGTTCTCGTTCGCTGCCGTCCACCTTATGCGGGCTTTTGGTGAACCGGAGGGGGGCGGCGCCCTCTGCGCAACGCCCTGCGGCCCGGCCCTAGTACTCCATTCCATACGACTGAGCCAGGTTCCGGTAGCGTCCGTAGGTATACGGGTCCAGTTCTCTGCCCATGCCCCGTATCTTGTTCCATTCGGCGGCGTCGGTATGCTCCCGCCAGATCCCCTCGAAAGAGTCCCCGTCCGCAACGACGAAGACCTTCGGGTTCGACCTCAACTGACGGCCGCTCTCTCCATACTCCCCTCCGGCGTCGGTCGGAATGGACGGCACGGTTGTCTCGATGAACGCGTACCCGGTATCCCGGTAGCAGTACTCTTCCGGCGCCCTGATGCCCACGGCCATGTGAGACTCTTGCTTGAATTCAAAAACCGCGACGCCGTATCCCAGTTCACGGAGAAGGTGCGCGAGCAGGAGCGACTTCTCATCACAGTCCCCATTCTGGTGGTAGAGCACGTGATACGGGTATTTGGCTGCCGTATCGAACGAGTAATCGGCGTACGGAATCTTCTGCACCATGCTGACTGCGGCCCGCACCTGATCTTCGCGCTCGGTCTCAGCAGCCCGGATGTTGTCGGCTAATGGTTTGAGATACCGGTTCTGGATGTTCTCGTCGACAAACTGGAGCCAGTAGTCACGCTCGTCGGGGAACGAGGTAGGGTACTTCGTGGAAAGGTAGTCGTTGACGCCCCGGTAGGCATCGAACCGTATCGAACCCGGCCTGCCGCGAAGAATGTACGGGAGGTTGATGCTTTTTCGTCCCGTCTCCAGGTCTTCGGCGGAGACCCGGGGTGAACCGGTGCCTGATGCACCCGGCGTCCCGGCAACCAGGGTACCTACAGACGAAGAGATCTCTCCACCCCAGATGACGATTATGCCGAGGACGGCAAGGATGACGATGACCTTGCCGACAGGATTTCCGAGCGGACGATTGCGGTCGCCGGGCATGTTAATGAGAAATTAATTGCCGAGTATATTAAAGTTTTTAAAATAATCCTCGAACGTGAGGGGATTAATGGGAAATATTATTCGGAAAGATGATGGTGCCGTCATTCGGCCTCAAGGAAGGCAGCGAACGCAGCCACTCCCGGAGAGCCCGGAGTGTGAGGCAGGTTGTCCATGCAGGGACAAACCTTCTTTTCCTTCAGGCCCAGGGAGGATCATGGCAGAAGCAGAACGATTCCAGCTACCCGGATACGTACGCCTATCCGGAATCGGCGAACTGGAGGAGCGGGCGCGGCGGGCGCACGAGGTGCTCCGCGACTGCGTCATCTGCCCCCAGGAGTGCCACGTGAACCGTGTCGAGGACGAGATGGGATTCTGCCGGACCGGCCTCCTCCCGAGGGTCTCAAGTTACAGCCCACATTTCGGCGAAGAACCACCTCTGGTGGGGAGGAACGGGTCGGGGACGATATTCTTTGCGGGCTGCAATATGCGGTGCGAATTTTGCCAGAACTACGAAATCAGCCAGTGCGGGGTCGGTTATGCGGTCTCGAACGAAGATCTCGCCGCGATCATGCTTCACCTGCAGGAACGCCGGTGCCACAACATCAACCTCGTCTCCCCCTCGCATGTCGTCCCCCAGATCCTCGGCGCGGTCGCCCTCGCCGCCCCCCGGGGCCTCAACGTCCCGCTGGTCTACAACAGCGGCGGCTACGACTCCGTAGAGACCCTGCGGCTCCTTGATGGCGTCATCGACATCTACATGCCGGACGCGAAGTACGGGCGGGACGACGTGGCGCTGGAACTCTCGCACGCCCCCGGCTACACCGGTCGTATGCAGGCCGCCCTGAAAGAGATGCACCGGCAGGCCGGCGATCTGGTGATCAGGGACGGCCTTGCGGTGCGGGGCATGATCATCAGGCACCTGGTGCTCCCGGGAAACCTTGCAAACAGCGAGATTGTGCTCAAATTCATCGCCGAAGAGATATCGCGGGACTCCTACGTGAACATCATGGCCCAGTACCACCCGGCATGGAAGGCGGCCGAAGGGGGGAGGAGCCCGGTGCTTGCGGCGCTGCAACGCCCGATCACGTCGCGGGAGTACCAATATGCTATTCGTTGCGCCAGGGAGAACGGCCTCTCCCGTGGGTTCCCATGAGAGGCAAGATATCGCCACCAAAAGAATATTCGGTTAAACAGTCCAGAATTGTGTGGTGCAGGTGAAGGAACGGTCAGGACTCCGGTATGCGGCGATGAGCGATACCGGCGGGCGGGAGCAGAACGAGGACGCTTTCTTTACCGGCCGGGTGGACGGGTATCATATTTTTGCCGTCGCGGACGGGCTCGGAGGGCATGCCTGCGGAGAGGTTGCGAGCAGGATGGCGGTCGAGATCCTCGCAGAGGTCGCAGGCGAGGATCTGCCGAAGACCGAACCTGCCGGAGTGCTCGAACGCGCGTTCGAGCGTGCGAACGCAGCAATATACGCATACAACCGAGAAAATGGCCTGAACGCAGGGACAACGCTCTCGGCGGCGTTCGTCGACAGGTCGGGCAGGTGCTGGATCGGCACGGTGGGCGACAGCAGGACGCATATCATCGCGCCGTCGTCCGCATGGCATACACGCGATCAGAGTTATGTCCAGGGCCTTGTGGCATCCGGGGCGATCACCCCTACCGAGGCGATGAGCCACCCGGGAAAGAACATCCTGACCCAGGCGCTCGGCCTCGCGTTCCGGGTGCAGGTCGACCTCGACGAACGCGATCTCGCCGGGGGGGTCCTGCTGCTCAGTTCAGATGGGCTCCATGACTACGTCCCGGCGAGCACCATCCAGGAGATCGTGCTTGCCGGCGACCCTGAGACGTCATGCCGGAGGCTGATTGATGCCTCCAGGGATGCGGCAAGCACCGATAATACCACGGTGATCGTTGCGCGATTCTAGTTCCTATCCGCTTCGCGGAGCGCCTCGATGATCGCCGCACGGACGCCGTCCGTCGCCTCATCCTCCAGGGCAGCACGCAACGCCCGCACCGCCGCTTCACCGCCGATCATGCCGAGCGATCGGGCGGCACTCCGGCGCACAAACTCGTTCTCATCGCGCTGCATGGGTTCCAGGCGTTCGACCGCCCGGGGGTCACCGAGCAGCCCGAGCCCTTTCGCCGCCATGTAACGGACATGGTCCTTCTCATCGTCAAGGGCACCAATGAGGGGCACATACGCTGCGCCGTCGCCGATCAATCCGAGCACCTCTGCCGCACGATAGCGCACCCTCCAGTCGCTGTCTCGCAGTAAGGCTATGCAGGCGGGTACTGCAGGTTTTCCGGCCTGTACGAGCGCGTGCATAGCGCCGGCACGTACCGCCTTATCCGGATCGGAGAGCCGGGCGAGGAGGGCCTGTACGTTCGAATGATCGTCTCCGGCCTCCGTTGGCGTAGTGTGGGTCATCTTCCGTCACATCCGTGGAGCAGTCTTGCTTGCATCACACGTTGAAGCGGCTGTGTAATAAGTCCTTAGGACCGCCGGGACCCACTACAGGCATTGTATTCCGGCGGCCGCCTCTTGCTGTCAGGTCAGAAAACTAGAAGTATATAGGACCAGACTCGCAAAAACAAGAAAACCTGTCCCAAGGATGAGCTTCCCCAGAGTGCCGAATACGGGATCGCTCTCAATCCATTTTACCAGAGCGTGCATGACACCGGATACCGCATCATGATATATATATTTTACTGCGAGAATAAAAATAAATCGTCATATATAATCATTTTCACTAGCGCTGATTGCCGGATAGCAGACTTCTCGAATTATCGGCTCATGCAAGGCGAATTCCGGATTATTGCGGTCACCGCAGGACCCGCTTCGCTTGAAGAGGAAAAGTAGAAGAAAGTGACGCCCAGGACGGAATTCGAATCCGTGTCGACGGCGTGACAGGCCGTCATGAT
>DAOSER010000072.1:0-9872 GCA_035363235.1 Methanoculleus sp. | reverse complement strand
CATGAGGTCCTGCCTGAACTCCGGGGCAAGCCGCCGGAGCGGGGTGCAGGAGACTGCATAAATGAGCACCTCTCCCGTTACGCCGTCTTTTAACTCCACGACGCGGTAGTTGATCTCGTCGCCCGGTTCGATATCAAGTTCCGCCGCCGTCTTTTGGTCGGCGCTGACAACATCCTGGATGCGGGTGGTGATGGTGACGGGGTGTCCCGTCGCCATCTCAAGCAGGTTGGTCACCGACCCGTCGGTCCCGATGAGGACCTTCTGCATCGGTGAGAGTTTTCCTATGCCCTGCTCGATCTCCCGTATCCTCTCGCCGATCCTATCTGCCGTCAGGGGTTCCATATCCTTGAATAGGTGATGTGTACAAAGACTACAAAAAGGTGGTGCCGAAAAATTCGGCTCTGTCAGGGACGGTTCATGGTGAAAAGAGCAGGGACAGGAAGTCCGGCGCCTGCATGAGCCCGAACGAGCCCTCTGCCGCATCCCGCTCGGAGAACGCGAATACATTATCTCGCCCTTTCCCGAGCACTGCAAACGGTATCGGTTCTGCAGTGTGAGTCTTACATCGTATCGGTGTCGGGTGGTCGGGGAGGACCGCGACGGTCGTCTCCGGCCGGTCCAGGATGATCCCGATCGCCTCATCGAGCCGCTCGATCGCCCGCACCTTCTCCTCCACGCTCCCCATGTGCCCCGCCTCGTCGGGGGCCTCGACGTGCATGTAGACGAAGTCGAGACGGTCGAGAGCGTCGACCGCGTACCGCGCTTTTGCTTCGTAATCAGTATCCAGGAACCCGGTGGCGCCCGGGACGTGGATCACCTCCATCCCGGCAAGACGGGCGATACCGCCGAGGAGGTCGACCGCGGAGATCACCCCACCGGCAAGGCCGTACTTCTCGCGGAAAGGCGTGAGCGACGGCTTCTTCCCGCCGCTCCACGGCCAGATCTCGGTTGCCGGAGTCTTTCCCTCCTCGAGGCGGCGCCGGTTGACCGGGTGGCCGGCAAAGACCTCCCGGGACCGCTCCATGCAGTCGAGGAGGAGTTCGGCGTCGTCTCCGCGCGGGAGGAATTCCTTGACCGGCTGACCGACGATGTCGTGAGGCGGGGTGGTGGCGGCGCCGCGCGCTCGGGAAACGACCATCAGATTCCGGTAGCTGATCCCCGGGTAAACCCGGACCCTGCCGAGCGTAGCGTCGAGGTCGCGGAGGAGCCCGGCGCCCTCGGCGCTCGTGATGTGCCCGGCATTGAAGTCCTCCATCACCCCGTCCCGGATCGTGACCAGGTTGCACCGGTAGGCCATCTCGCCCTCCCCGAGATCGATGCCCATACTGGCCGCCTCAAGCGGCCCCCTCCCGGTATAGGAGGTGCGCGGGTCGTAGCCCAGAATGGAGAGGTTCGCGACGTCGCTCCCCGGTTCGAACCCCCCCGGCACCGTCCGGAGCATTCCGCACCGGCCTTCCCGGGCGATCCTGTCCATATTCGGTATCTCTGCGTATTCGAGGGGTGTCCTGCCCCCCAGTTCGGCAAGCGGCTCATCCGCCATGCCGTCCCCGAGAATGACGATGTATTTCATGTAAACCCTTTATGCAATCCTGATAATTCCTGGAATTCCGGCTTTGTTGAAACCCTCTCGCGGAGGGCGGATCATCTCCGGATTATCCATACCTCACCGACCTCTATCGGTAACCGAGTGTTATCCAGAGGTTGTGGAAAGCATTTCAACAGGGTCGGAATTCCGGTCCCGGGTCTTACCCGAGCATGACGCGGGCCGCCGTGCGCACACTCTCTTCCGAGGTTGTCCGGCACTGCCAACCGAGGCCCTTGAGTTTCTCGACCGAGAGCTGCATCTTCGGCACGTCGCCGACCCAGCCGCGCGCTCCGCCGGTGAACCGGTAACGGGCGCCGGAAAGACCCATCTCTTCCGTGACGATATCGGCGATCGTAACGACGTCTATCCAGTCTTCGGAACCGATGTTGAAGGTGTTCACCGGATCATGCGAGTGCTCGATCCCGAACTGCACGGCACGGACGCATTCTCCGACCTCAAGGTAAGATTTCGTCTGCCTGCCGTCACCGAGTATCTCGAGTTCCTGCGGGTTTTCACGGAGTTTCCGGATGAAGTCGGAGATGACGCCGTGCCCGCTCCTCTCACCGATGATGTTTGCAAACCGGTAGATCCAGGACGTCATCTCAAACGAGTGGCAGTACGACGATATGAGCGCCTCACAGGCAAGTTTCGTCGCACCGTAGACGGATATCGGCTCAAGCGGCGTATATGTCTCCGGCGTGGGGATGACGGTGGCATCGCCGTAGACGGTCGAGGTCGAGGTGAAGACCAGTTCCGGCACGCCGTGCGCCCGCATCGCCTCAAGCACCCGGTGGGTGGCTACAATATTGTTCCTGATCTGGGAGTCCGGGGTCACGGCGCTCTGCCGAACGTCGGGGTCTGCAGCGATGTGATAGACCCGGTCTGCGCCGCGGAAGCGCTCCTGCCAGCCGTCATCGAGCAGGTTCTGCCTGACGAAGGTGACCTGCCCGCTCGCCGCATGGTGTGCGAGGTTCCTCTCGGTGCCCGCACTGCAGTCATCGATGACCAGCACATCGTCTCCCGCCGCGAACAGGGCATCGACGATGTGCGAGCCGATGAAGCCGGCACCGCCCGTTACGATACAGAACATCATATCATAGTATCTCTCCCATGCTATAGGGTTACTGGATGGATACCGGAGGAGAGCATGAGCCGGCGGCTTCGGAGGGCCGTGGGAACCCCGACTGCTTCTGTGGGCGGTGGGGTCCGATCGTCTGGCGGGATATGGTAAAAAGGCGCCGGGTTTCTTTTCGGGCTGCTGCTCTCCCTCCGCCCCGGAGAACTGCGATACAGCACGTGGGGGAAGATTTATACCCCTTCCTGGCTCACGCTACGGCCCGGGAGTCTGCACCGGGGCATCTTTTTCATAAGCGCCTCTAATATATGAAGAGCATAAGGAGTTGTCCAATTGAGAGAGTCTTGCATCCGTGGCAGGGTTGGCCGGCCTCCGGCCGACGTTGCTGAACTGATCGCCGTCTTCACGCGGGCACCCGCCCGGCTCAGCGGCAGGGCCTGCATGCAAAGCCGTATCCTCACCTGCTACGGAGCCGGGGTATGAGCCAGCGTCCGGATATACGGGAACATGCCGGGATTTATCTCCGCGGTCTCGCGATGGGAGCCTGCGATATCATTCCCGGCGTTTCGGGAGGAACGATCGCCCTCATTACAGGGATCTACGAGCGGCTGGTCGGGGCCATCGGCAGCGTCGACCCTGCTTCGGTAAAACATCTTGTGAGGGGCGACTTCTCCTCTCTCAGAGCAGATCTTGAGAAGATCGACATCCCGTTCCTCGTCGTCCTCCTTGCCGGTATCGGCACCGCCTTCCTCCTGATGTCCGGGGTGATCCTCACCCTTCTCAACGACCACACGGTAGCAACCTACTCCTTCTTCCTCGGCCTCATCATCGCCTCCGCGGTCGCCATATTCCTCGAGATCCGCTCCCCGAGCGCAGCCAGCCTGGCCCTCCTCGCCGTCGGAACCGGCGCCGGGTACCTCCTCGGTGGCCTCGGGCACCTTGACGTCGGCCACTCTCTGCCGGTCCTCTTCCTCACCGGGATGGCGGCGCTCTGCGCCATGATCCTCCCCGGGATATCGGGTGCCTACATCACCCTCGTCCTCAACCAGTACGAGTTCATGCTTGAAGCGCTCCGGTCCTTCTCCCTTCCCGAGATCTTCGCGTACATCGCCGGCGGCGTTGCGGGTCTCCTCCTCTTCACAAAAGCCCTCAAGTATCTCCTCGCGACCTACCACGCGGCGATGCTCGCCCTGCTCACCGGACTGATGCTCGGTTCGGCCCGGATGCTCTGGGAGACGGGGGCTGAAGCCGGGGATATGGTGGCCGGTGGCTGGATCTTTTTCCTTGCGGGACTCGCCGTCGTCGGCGCGGTGGAATACGCGAAGAGGCGCTACCAGGCTGGCATAGCCTGATTCCCGCCTCAACTCATGAGTTGATCCAAAAACTTACTTCCTCCCCGGGGTGCAACGAGCTATATCATGTTTATCGGCATCGACCACGGCACTACCGCGATGCGCTTCTCTACCGGAAAAGAGGAGTTCAAGATCTCCCGCGAAGAGGCCAGGCATTTTTCGGTCGGCGATCTTGCCCGCCTCGCCCCTCTCGACGAGATCGAAGGCATTGCCGTCTGCTACTCGATGGGTGACGGAATCTCGGCCATCACCGATATCAGGAACGTCAAAAACCGCGGCGTCATCTCCCGGGAGGGCGCCGGCAAACACATCGGCGGCGGCACCCGGGTCTACGACGAGATTAAGGAGAGCGGACTTCCTGCCATCGTGATCCCCGGACTGCACCGCGCATCGCCGACCGATCCGCGGTTTAAGGCCTACTCCCATCAGGCGAGCCCTGAGAAGATCGGGATCCTGTATGAGGTCGCGCACGATCTCGGAAACGACGTCGTGGTCTGTGACGCGAGTTCGAACACCGTCACCCTCCTTGTAACCGGCGGCCGGATCACCGGCGCGTTCGATGCCTGCATCTTCGCGCCGGGCACCCGGCACGGTGCGCTCGACGTGGATGCCATCCGCCGGATCGATCGGGGTGAATCGTCGGCAAACGATGCCTTCCTCCGTGCGGGTGTGAATTACACAACGCCTGCCGATCTTCGGGTGGAGACGATGGCCATGTTTGCCGCGATGGAGTGCGCAGCGATGCTTCTCATGAACCCCGGTGCGAAGGTCGCTCTCGCCGGCTCCATGGCGCCTGCCATCGCACCGGGGGTGGAGGCGCTCCTCACCCAAAACGTCGCCATCTACGACGAGTGGTGCGCCTCCAGGGGGCTTGCCCGAATCGCCCGCGACACCTTCTCGGGAGCAACCGATATCCTTGGGCTGGCGGTGGAGCGGTAGCGCCCCTTCGGTTTCATACCCTTTTATGATGTGCCGGGTAGTATAGTGGATTGAATTGAAGAGGAATCGGAACCATGCAGTCGAATTGCCCCAGCATCGCCGATCTCATGCTCCTGATGACATCGCGTCTCGAAGAGACGGCACGGACCATGGACCTCGAGAGCGCGGGCCAGTTTCTCGATGAGATCCTCAGCGCAAAGCGGATCTATCTCGCCGGTGCCGGGCGATCGGGCCTTGTCGCGCGGGCGTTTGCCCAGCGGCTGATGCACCTCGGGTTTGAGAGTTACGTCATCGGCGAGACGATCACGCCCGCGTTCGGGCCGGAAGACGTGCTCATCGCGTTCTCGGGTTCGGGAGAGACCCGATCTGTCGTTGACGCGTGTGAAACCGCCCGGGAGATTGGAGGGAAGATCTGCCTCGTCACGTCGACGCCCGACTCGCATATCGGGCGCATGGCCGACTGCATCGTGGAGATCGGGAACGATCGGCTCAAGGATACAGGTATCCCGCGCGATTTTGAGATCCGCCAGCTCACCGGACAGTATCGGTCGATCTCCGGGTCGTTCGCCCCTCTCGGGACACTTTTCGAGACCGCAGCACTGGTCTTTTCTGATGCGATAGTCTCCGCCCTGATGGAGGTGCGGCACTGCACCCCTGAGGAACTCAGGAGCCGGCTTGCGAACGTGCAGTAAGTGGGGGCAACCCGGCCCCGGCAAACATTATGTCGTCTCGCAGGCAACAGATGTTCCGGCACGCTTGCGGCTCCGGTGGGAGCCGGGGTATTTATATTATTAATCATTAAGATTTAAAGGGGGTTTTTGTTTGAGAGAGTTACGCATTCATGGCAGGGGGGGCCAGGGTTCCGTGACCGCCGCCGAACTCATCGCTTTCGCAGCATTTGAAGGTGGTGTGTATGCCCAGGCATTCCCGGCCTTTGGCGTGGAGCGGCGCGGAGCCCCGGTTCAGGCGTTTGTCCGCTTCAGCGATGAAAAGATCCGGCTGCGCAGCCAGATTTACGAACCAGACTACATCATCGTGCAGGACCCGACCCTGATCGGGGATGTGGATGTCTTTAAGGGCATGAAAGCGGGCGGCATCGCCATCGTCAACACCGAGATGCCCGACTTTGATTCCCGGGTCCCGGAAGGCGTGAAGGTCTATACCATCGATGCGACCACCATCGCGCTCGAAGAGCTTGGTGTACCCATCACCAATACAACCCTGATGGGTGCGTTCGCTGCAGCCACTGGCGAGATCAAGCTGGAGTCGCTCGAACACGCACTGCGAAACCGGTTCTCG
The DNA here is from genome assembly GCA_035363235.1 of Methanoculleus sp. Classification (GTDB taxonomy): domain Archaea; phylum Halobacteriota; class Methanomicrobia; order Methanomicrobiales; family Methanoculleaceae; genus Methanoculleus. The sequence goes on along the minus strand of DAOSER010000072.1, from coordinate 3,622 downwards.
GGGAGCATGGCGGATAAAAACGTCAAAGCAGCAGAACGCGCGTATAACCAGATCGGGGGTGCGGCGTAATGGCGCTACGGGTCGGCTGCGCCGCGGCTCCGGGCAGGGCTCTTGAGAATAAGACCGGCGCCTGGCGTGTCTTCAAACCGGTCTTCGAGCCTGAAAAGTGCACGAAATGCGGCATGTGCGCCCTGGTATGTCCGGAGGGGTGCGTTCGCGAGACGGAGGAGGGCACGTTCGAGCCCGACCTCGATTACTGCAAGGGTTGTGGCCTCTGCGTGGAGATCTGCCCGAAGAAAGGCATCCAAATGGAGAAGGAGGAGAAATAATGCTGGAGTTTATGGAAGGGTCGCATGCGGTGGCCGAGATCATTAAACGCTGCCGCCCGCAGGTGATCGCAGCCTATCCCATCACGCCGCAGACGCACATCGTCGAAGACCTTGCCCAGATGGTGGCGAACTGTGAAATTGATGCCGAGTACATCACGGTCGAGAGCGAGTTCTCGGCCCTCTCCGCCTGCCTCGGTGCGAGTGCGGCAGGTTCCCGGGTTTACTCGGCAACGACGTCCCAGGGGCTCGCCCTGATGTTCGAAGTCTGCTTCAACGTGGCGGGAATGCGCCAGCCGATCGTGATGACGATCGCGAACCGCTCGCTCGGTGCGCCGCTCTCGATCTGGAACGATCAACAGGACTCGATATCCCTGCGTGACTCCGGATGGCTGCAGTTCTACGCGGAGGACAACCAGGAGGCTGCCGATCTCCACATGATCGCCTATAAGGTCTGTGAGGATCACGACGTCCTCCTTCCGGCGTTCGTCTGTTTCGATGGGTTCATCCTCACGCACACCTACGAGCCGGTCGCTCTTCCCACCCAGGAGGAGGTGGACGCCTACCTGCCCGCCTTCACCCCGTACCAGCGGCTGGATGCGGAGAACCCGCTGAGTTTCGGGATGTATGCGACGCCTGAGTACTACATGGAGTTCCGGTATGAGGTCGACCGGGCGATGCAGCGTGCCAAACAGGCGTTCATCAAGGCCGGGCGCGAGTTCGGCGAGCGGTTCGGCAGGGACTACTCCGCGCTCGTTGAAGGCTACCGGCTCGAGGACGCCGATACTGCGCTCGTTGCGATGGGCTCCATCTGCGGCACCGCAAAGGATGCCATCGACGAGATGCGCGAGCACGGCCGGAAGGTGGGGCTCTTGAACATCCGGATGTTCCGGCCGTTCCCTGCTCAGGAGATCGCGAATGCGCTCAAAGGCGTCTCGACGGTGGCGGTGCTCGACAAGAACATCTCGCTTGGAAACGGCGGAGCGGTCGGCACCGAGGTGAAAGCGGCGCTCAGCGGCTCCGGCATATCGGTATACGACTACATTATCGCTCTCGGCGGGCGCGATGTCCGGAAGCGAGATATCGCCGCGGTCGTCGACCTCGCCGAGAAGGGAGAAGGTGATCTATTCTATGGATTACGGACGGAGGTGCTCTGAATGGCTGAGGTAGAGGGAGGAGGGTGCGAACTCTTCTCGGCAGGACACCGGGCGTGCGGAGGGTGCGGCCCGGCGCTTGCGGCCCGGCTCCTCCTCAAGGCGACCGGAAAGAACGTCATCATCGCTGCCGCGACGGGGTGCATGGAGGTCTTCTCCACGCCCTACCCGGAGACGGCCTGGGGCGTCCCCTGGATCCACTCGCTCTTCGAGAACCCCGCAGCGGTTGCGTCGGGCATCGAGGCCTCGCTGAAGCGGCAGGGACGAACGGAGAAGGTCGTCTGTATCGGCGGCGACGGGTCCACGCTCGATATCGGGGTGCTCTGTATCAGCGGCGCCTTCGAGCGCGGTCACGACATCACCTACATCTGCTACGACAACGAGGCGTACATGAACACGGGCATCCAGCGGTCGGGCGCGACGCCCTACGGCGCGAGCACCACGACGAGCCCCGTGGGGAAGTGTTCGCACGGCAATCCGCATCCGAAGAAGGACATGCCCGCGATCCTCGCTGCACATGGTGCGCCATACGTTGCGACGGCCTCGATCGCCTATCAAAACGACTTCATCAAGAAGGTCGAGCGGGCGATCAATACACCCGGCCCCTGCTACATCCAGGTGCACACCCCCTGCTGCACGGGGTGGGGTTTTGAGTCCGGCGAGACGCTTAACATGGCCAAACTCGCCATCGAGACCGGTCTGTGGGTGAACTACGAGATGGTCGACGGTCGGATCGAGAAGGCAAAGAAGGTACGGCGCAAGCCGGTCGAGGAGTATCTCTCGAAACAGAAGCGTTTCCGGCACCTCTTCAAGCCAACCCGGCAGGATGATGTGATCGCGAATATCCAGGCGATCGCCGACGCGAACGCCGAGCGGTTCGGCATCGACATCAAGGCGAAAGAACCGTCAGAATAAAGTACAGCCCGAAGAGAACCATGGCGAGTCCGCTCGCCTGCACCACTTTTTTGTAATGGGAGCCGAGAATGTTTGCTCCCCGCGAGACTGCAAAGGCAAGGAGCCCGAGCCAGACGATATCCGCACTGATGTGCCCGATGTAGAACTCGACAAACGAAGGGTGAAGCGCGAGGAATCCGACGCCGAACGTGAGCCACCAGACCCACCAGTAGGGATTGCCGAGCGTGCAGGCCACCCCGAGGGCAACCGGTGTCCGTGTCTCCTCGTTCGCGGCGACGGCATCTCCTGCATGGAGAAACTGCATCATGCCGAGCACGATGAGCACGCCTGATCCAAGGAGGGCAATAATATTGATGTATGGGATGTCGCGCACGCCGAAGGCTATGGCTGCGACCATGACGGCTTCGGGGATTCCATGCCCTGCGATGAGCCCCGCGACGAACCTTCCTGGTTGCCGCGGCCCGAGACCGAGGATCGAAGCGGTCATGGGCCCGGGTGCTGCAGCCCCGGAGAACCCGATCAGGAACGATGCCGCGACGATCTCGATCATTCGCCCCCCCTCCTCCGCGAGATGAGGAGGGGAAGGATCAGGACAAGCGCGACCGCGAGCCAGATGGTGCCGAACGTGTTGAGCAGGATCTCGCGGTCCGGGGTGTAAAACCGCACCTCCGCGACTGTCACCCGGTCCCAGGATATCTCCGTGGTCCCGTTCGGCCCGGACGAGATGGCCCCGCCGGTGCTGACCATGCCGATGAGCGGGTTTCTGACGTCCACCCCTTCGGGAAGGGCGACGGTTACGGCATACGGCGCATCGAAAGCCGCGACAAGGCGGTTGTCTCTCACGGGTGCCCGGTAGGTGATGGTGTAGTTCCCCTCCGGGAAGGTGATGATGCCCCTCCCCGTCTCCCGGTACTCGACCGGTCCTGCGGACCCGAGTACCTCGAGATCTTCGACCTGGAGCGGGACCCGCTCACCCATCATGCCCGGGGTCCAGAAGGCGTGCTCGCTCCCCGAGACCACAACCGAGGCCTCGTAGGCGGTGCCGCCGGGGAGCACCCGGATGGCGGCCTCTTGTGCCGTCACCGGGGCGCAGATCAGGATCAGTGCAAGGCAGAGAGCAGCGAGGATAGGTCCGCGTCGATCTCGGTTGGAGGCTCGCATTGTCGTACCACAGTTTCAGGATCTTTTAAGAGATGACCGGTCACCACACAGACGATCCGCTCATCC
>DAOSER010000071.1:0-10231 GCA_035363235.1 Methanoculleus sp. | reverse complement strand
TCGTCGACGTCCTCCAGATCTGCGCGACCTACTTCAACCTGACCGACTACTACAATGAGCACGCCTACGAGATGCAGGAGGGCGAGGTGGATACCGGGAGATTCGAGAGCGCTCTAGGAAAGATCCGGGAGTGGGACTACGACCGGGAGGCACCGATCCCGCTCGGGACGTTCTACTCGGTCACAAAACCCATCTATGAAGAGCATTTCCAGGCGCTCACCGCCGGGAAACCGGATCGGAGGGCGCTCGTCCGGAAGGTTGTCGAAGAGTGGCGGTGAGCCTCACCCGAGACTTTCATAACCTACCCTGCTCACAGGGGGCCCGGGACGGGCCGGGTGCCCGGACCACCCAGAAGGTGAGGCGATATGAGACGGCTGGAAGGAAAGAACGTCCTCGTTACCGGCGGTTCGACAGGCATCGGCAGGGCGACGGCGGTCCGGTTCGCGGACGAGGGCGCAAACGTCGCCATAAACTACCATTCAAGCGAGACGGAAGCGGAGATAACGCTTGAGGAGGCCCAGAAGACCTGCAGCATCGTCCGCGAGAAAGGATGCCAGGAGATGCTGGTCCAGGGGGACGTCGCCCGGGAGGAGGATGTGGAGCGCATATTCCGGGAGGTCCTCAAGGCATGGGGGAGGCTCGATATCCTGATCAACAACGCGGGCATCCAGACCGCGAGCCCGACTCACGAGATGGCTGCAAACGCCTACGACCGGGTCCTCGCGGTGAACCTCCGGGGCGCGTTCCTCTGCGCCAGGGAAGCGCTGCGCCACTTCCTCGACCGCGGGGGTGGGGGCATCATCCTCAACAACACCTCGGTTCACGAGACCATCCCGAAACCGCAGTATGCCCCTTACGCCGCGAGCAAGGCGGGACTCGGGGCTCTTTCGAGGACGCTCGCACTCGAGTATGCCGGGCAGGGCATCCGGGTCAACACGGTCGCCCCCGGCGCGATTATAACCCCGATCAACCGGGAGTGGGCTGACGACCCCGAGAAGAAGGCGCTTGTCGAGGGGCACATCCCGATGGGGCGCGCCGGGGAGCCCGAGGAGATTGCCGCGGTCTTCGCGTTCCTCGCATCCGATGAGGCCGCCTACATCACCGGGCAGACGATCTACGTGGACGGCGGGCTGACGCTCTGCGCCGACTTCAGGACCCCATGGTCGTCGGGAAGTTGAGGGGTCGGTAGAAGAGCCCCTATAAAGAGCCTTCCGGAGAATGTCCGGGAACGCTCCCGACAACCCTCCAGAAAAACCCGGTAGGCCGTGCAATTCATTTGAACAAATTAATATAATCCCATTTTTATATTATATGGCTCTAAAAAAGCGCCCGGCATCGGATCTGCTGCTGCGGTCCCGGCAATGAACCCGCCTGCCGCCGGGCGATCCATCGAGGTGAACGGTTACGTGAGCATCAGGAGAGGACGCAGGCAACGCACGATCTTCGAGACAAAGGAGATCCTGACAGAAGAAGAGGTCAGTCACGGCTTAAAACTCGTCATCCGGGACGGGCTTGCCACGCAGGCGATGGTGACGCTGACCGGCGGCATCTTCCTCGTAGCCTTCGCCCTGCAGCTCGGGGCATCCAACACCGTCATCGGCCTGCTTGCCGCCATCCCACCGCTCGCGGAACTGCTGCAGATGCCCGCCATCTACATTGTCGACCGTGTGCAAAAAAGGCGGCTCGTCGTCGTGGCGGCATCGTTCGCCGCGCGCCTCTGCTGGATACCCATCATCCTGATACCGTTCTTTCTCTCACCAGAACAGGGGATAATCGCGCTCATCGCCTCGATTGCCCTCTACGCTTCATTCTCAGCGATATCCCACTGCGGCTGGAACTCCTGGATGCGGGACCTGATACCACAGGACCGGCTCGGAGCCTTCTTCTCCCACCGGCTGACCCTCTCCACAGGGCTCGCGCTCGTCATCAGCCTCGCCGCCGGTTTCTTCATCGACTCATGGGAGGTCGCCTTCCCCGACCTTGCAGCCTACGGCTACTCCGTCCTCTTCCTCCTCGGGCTCATCGCAGGCTTCGTCGGGGTCACGCTCCTTGCCCGTACGCCCGAGCCGCGGATGAGAGTTGACGACAGGGAGGACGGCCTGCTCGCCGCGATCAGAAAACCTTTTGCGGACATCAACTTCAAAAACCTCATCATCTTTCTCGGCTCGTGGAACTTCGCCGTCAACCTTGCGGCGCCGTTCTTCACGGTTTACATGCTGCAGAGGATCGGCCTCGACATCTCGGTCGTCGTCGCTCTCAGCGTCGGGAGCCAGGTCATGAACATCATCTTCTACCGGTCGTGGGGCCGGATCTCCGACCGCTACTCCAACAAGTCGGTTCTCGCGGTGAGCGGGCCGCTTTTTATGCTCGCGATCTTTGCGTGGATGTTCGTCACGCTCCCGAACGTCTACATCCTGACCTACCCGCTGCTCATCCTCATCCACATCCTGATGGGGATCTCGCTTGCGGGGGTCTCACTTGCCTCGGGAAACATCAGCCTGAAGATGGCCCCGCAGGGCCAGGCAACGAGTTACCTTGCGGCGAGCACCTTTGCAAACTCAGTCGCCGCCGGTGTCGCCCCGATCCTCGGCGGGCTCCTGGTGGACTTCTTTGCCGAGCGGGAGCTCATCTGGACGCTCATCTGGAAGGACCCGGTGCAGGAACTCGTCTTCGTCACGCTCGACATCCAGCAGTGGGAGTTCTTCTTCCTCTTCGCCTTCATCCTCGGGCTCTACTCCCTCCACCGGCTGGCGGTGGTGCAGGAGGAGGGGGAGGCAAAGGAGCAGGAGGTCGTCGACGAACTCATCGCCGGGGTCCGGCGGGATATGCGCAACTTCTCCCCGGTGGGGGGGCTGCGCGACTTCGTGAAGTTCCCCTTCTCGTCCGCCGGGAGCCGCCGGGGGAAGAAGAAGCGGTAGGGGTTGGGGTGCGCCGATATATTCATTAGCCCGGGAAAGAAGCCCGGCACCATGGACAGGAGGAGTCACCGCACCATCCCTGTTGCCATGGCAATGCTGGCGGTAGCGGTGCTCGCCGTCGGGTGCGCCGGCACCCCGGCCCCGGATGGGGACAACACGCCGGCACCACCATCGGAAGGCGCCGTTACCCTCCCGGAGCCCCGCACCGAGGGCGACGTCTCCGTCGAGGAGGCGCTCTCGGCGCGGCGGTCGGTCCGGGTCTATGCCGAAGTGCCGCTGACCCTGGCCGACGTCGGGCAGGTCCTCTGGGCGGCGCAGGGGGTCACGGACGACCGGGGTTATCGGACCGCCCCATCCGCAGGAGCCCTCTACCCCCTGGAGGTCTACCTCGTCGCCGGTAGCGTCATGGGCCTTGAGGCGGGGGTCTACCACTACCGGCCGGGAGAACACCAGCTCATCCGGGTCTCCGGAGGGGACGTGCGGGCCGCCCTGCAGGCGGCGGCCGTCAACCAGACCCCTATTGCCGACGCCCCGGCAACGGTCGTCATCGCCGCGGTTCCCGGGCGGACGACAGCGAAGTACGGTGAACGGGGGATGCAATACGTATACATGGAGGCCGGGCACGCCGCGGAGAACGTCTACCTTCAGGCGGAGGCGATCAATCTCTCCACCGTCGCCATCGGGGCGTTTGACGACGATGGGGTCCGGGAGGTCCTCAAACTCCCGGAGAACACAACATCGCTCTACCTCATGCCGGTGGGAAGGCCGGTCCCGGGGGGTGGTTGAAGTCACGAGCCGCCTACAGGGTAGCGCGATGGACGCCCTCGAAGCCATCATGACCCGGCGGAGTGTGCGGGAGTATGCCGACCGCCCGGTCCCGGGAGAGACGGCGAGAGAACTCTTCGCCGCCGCGATGCAGGCTCCCTACGCCGGCAGCGAACCACCCTGGTACTTCATCGTCATCGATGACCCGGAGCTCCTCCCCCGCATACCGGCGATCAGCCCCTATGCGGAGATCAGCACCCCGGCGCCGCTCGCGATCCTTGTCTGCATCGATCTCCGTACCCCGGAGAGCCGCGGCCTCCGGGTGCAGGCCTGCGCCGCCGCGACAGAGAACCTCCTCCTCGCCGCCCACGCCGTCGGGCTCGGCGCTGTCTGGACCGCCGTCTACCCGGACCCCGACCGGATGCTCGGGTATGCAAACCTCTTCTCGCTCCCGGAAGCCGTCGCGGCGTTTGCCCTCGTCACCGTCGGCTACCCGGCCACCCGCCCTCCGCCGGTCGACCGCTACCGCGAGGACCGGGTTCACCGCAACGGCTGGTGACCATTCCCGGACGCAAATGCTCATTCCTTATCAGGCCGGCGCTCTAAACAGAGATTGTTGATAATGGAGCAGGGTGGCGACGCCGGAGAGGCGGGAGCATCATATGGGTTTCCGAAGAACCGAATAGAAGCGCTCACCGACGGCATATTCGCCTTCGCCATGACCCTTCTGGTACTCAGCCTCGACGTCCCCGAAGGCCTGCGCGACCCCTCCGACGCCGCCATCGCCGCGATGCTTGCCGGCCAGGTCCCCGCCCTCTTCCATTACTTCCTCGCGTTCTTCATCCTCGCTTCCTTCTGGATAGCGCACCATGCCCAGGTCGACCGGCTCCGGCATATCGACCGCACGTTCCTCTGGATCAACATTGCGATGCTTATGTTCGTCGCGCTGGTGCCGTTCTCCGTCTCCCTCATCGGCGACTACCCCGGCGAGACCTTCGCGGCAGTCATCTTCGAGGCGAACCTCCTCTTCATCGGCCTGATCTTTGCCGCCCAGTGGCGGTATGCCGCGCATGACAACCAGCTCGTCCGTCCCGGCACCGACATCCGCCGCGGGAACCGGCGGGTTATGGTGGTCCCGGCCGTCTCCGTTGTCGCAATCCTGCTCGCCCTTGCCGGCTGGACCTGGAGCACGGCGATCTACGCTGTCATTCCTCTCGTGATGCGCTTTCTGCCCCCGGGCAGGTGACGGACGGCTGCTGCTGACTGATACAGTGGATCGCACCGAGACCCTCGACCACCTCCGTGCAGTCGACCCCGATGACCTCCCGGTCGGGAAAGAACCCCTGGACCCGGGTTATGGCGACCTCGTCGTTCGGGTGCCCGAAGACCGGCACCAGCACGACGGTGTTTCCGATGTAGAAGTTCGCGTAACTCGCCGGCAGCCTCTTCGCGCCGCCGACCCTCCCCGGCATGGGGAGCGGAACGACCCGGAGGGGGTTGCCGTCCTGGTCGGTCGATGACTGGAGGACCGCGAGGTTCTCCTGCAGGACGGCGTAATTCTCGTCGTCCTCATTCTCCTCGACGGCGCAGAGAACAGTCCGTTCGTCCACGAACCGGACGATATCGTCGATGTGGCCGTCGGTATCGTCTCCGGCGATGCCATGCTTTAACCAGATGACGTGGCCGGCGCCGAGGTAGGCCTCCAGGTACGCCTCAACCTCCTCCCGGGAGAGGTGCGGGTTCCGGTTCGGGTTTAAGAGGCACGCCTCCGTCGTGATCACCGTGCCGCACCCGTTCACCTCGATCGAACCGCCCTCGAGGACGATCCCGGGCGTGAAGAGCGGGAGCCCCATCTCACGGTTCATCAGGAGCGGGACCCGGGTATCTCCCATCAGTTCCGGGTACTTCTCTCCCCAGGCGTTGAACGTCCAGTTCACCATCGCGAGGTTCCCGGTCTTTCTGTCGACCAGGAACGTCGGCCCGTAGTCCCGGAACCAGACGTCGGCGTAATCGGCTACATGGAACCTGACATCCCCCGTATCGACGCCTTCCTCCTCCAGCATCGCCTTCACCCGGACCTGCATCTTCTCGTCGGTGACGAGCAGATCGACAGTCTCGGAGCCGCGAAGCGCCGCAATAATCTCGACGTAGGCCCGCTCGACCGCAGCAAGGTCGGGGAACGTTTCGCGGTCGTGGGGCCAGGCGAGCCAGACGGCGTCGTGCGGCTCCCACTCCGCCGGCATGCGGTAGCCGAGCGCCTGCGGCGTCTTGCCCGGCAGAAACCGCCGGGTGAGCGCTCTGTAGGTCTCCGGCCGCCGGTTCCGGAAAAAGCCCCAGCCTTCCCGGACGGCCTCGTTCATTGAGAGATCGACCTCCACGACGAGCACTTCCTCGGCGGTCCCGCTCGCCCGGGCAAGGACATTGCCGAAAGCGTCGGCGACGAACGAACTCCCGAAGAATCGGATATCCCCTTCTTCGCCCACACGGTTGACGGCAGCGACGTGGACGCTGTTTGCGATCGCGTGGCCCCGCTGCACCGTCTCCCACGCCTCCCGCCAGTCGCCCTCGGGCGGTTCCTCGCCGGTAATCCGGCCGATGGCGGTCGGGTAGAAGATGATCTCTGCGCCCTGCAGCGCAACCGCCCTCGCGGCCTCCGGGAACCACTGGTCATAACAGATGAGCACGGCAATCCGGCCGTGCCGGGTATCGTAGACCCGGTAACGGTCGCCGGGCAGAAAGTAGTTCTTCTCGTAGAAGAGTGGGTCATAGGGGATATGCACTTTCCGATAAGCGGGGAGCAGCCGCCCGTCGGCATCGATCACCACCGCGGCGTTGTAGTGCTCGCCCGATTCAGTCCGCTCGTAGATCGGCACGACGATCACCACGCCGTGCTCCCGGGCAAGCGCCGTGAAGGCTTCGGTCGAGGGGCCCGGAACGGTCTCAGCGTAGAGAGAGGCGTCCGTATTCTCGTACTGCGGGAAGTAGCGGGCGCGGTAGAGTTCCTGCAGGCAGAGGATCCGCGCACCCTTCGCGATCGCCGCTCGCGCCGCCTCGAGGGTGTGTTCCAGGTTGCGGTCGGCATCCTCGCTCACCGCCGTCTGGATGAGGCCGATCGTTTGCGTGCTCATCTGTATCATCTCTCCGTATCGGTAGGGCACTCCAGTGTTTTATAGCATCCGCCGGAGCCATAGCGTTATCCCGCACCGCATCGGATCTCTCTTGCAGCAATGGAGTTTGTGACAACCCTCCTCATCGCCGTCGGCCTCGCGATGGACGCGTTTGCCGTCTCGATCAGCGGCGGCGCCACCCTGCGGGAGAAGCGGCTCCGGTGGGCTCTCATTGCCGGAACGCTCTTCGGCGGGTTCCAGGCGGGGATGCCGGTGCTCGGGTGGCTCGGGGGGATGGGGCTCGCTTCGTTCATCGGGTTTTACGGCCCCTGGATCGCGTTCCTGCTGCTTGCCCTGATCGGCGGGAAGATGATCTTCGAAGCGGTGCAGGGCGACAGCGAGAGCGTACAGTTCTCCTCCGGGAGCGCGGCTACCCTCCTCCTGCTCGCCGTCGCGACGAGCATCGACGCGCTCGCGGTCGGGGTCTCGTTTGCCGTGCTGGATGCCGCCATCCTCTGGCCCGCAGTCACGATAGGCGTCGTGACCTTCGGCCTCTCCGCCGCGGGTGTGTTCGCGGGGAGTTCCTTCGGCCGGGTCTTCGGGCGGAAGGCCGAGATCGTCGGCGGGCTGATCCTCATCGGGATCGGTCTTCGGATCCTGCTCGACCACCTCGTCTTCTGACCTTTTCAGGTGGTCTCGTCCAGGATCCGCCGCATATCGATGACAAGGTCCTTGCTCTCGGAGTCGAGCGCGACGAGCCGCAGATCCTCTGCCGACCGAACACCGATTCCGAGCTCCGCCGCCCGGGCAATCTGGTCCATCGCAAATATCCGGCCCCGCATCACCTCCGGCGTCGAACCGTAATGCCGGAGCAGGGCGACCCCGGCAGCATCGAGCGCGACCCGGTCGGTGCTCGCGAGGATGGCATTGGGGGCGACACGGGTGCCCCGTTCGGGCCCTCCGGCCGAGAACCCCTCCGTTGCATCGATGATAGCGACGTTGCAGGGGCAGAACCGGCTGATCTCGGCGATCATTCTACGCTGGTGCGGCGACGCATGCAGCTCCGCCATGTAGTTGTAGCCGTCCCCGGGGTCTCTCTTCGCCACGGCCCCCACCAGATTCTTCAGGGAAAGGGAAACATGCCCGCCGAACCGGTGGGTCTTCAGGCAGCATGTCTGGATCACCGCATCAGCCTCCCGGAAAAGCCGGGCAATCAGAAACCCGCGCTCCCAGTGGAGACCGTCCGGCGGGACCGCCTCCCACCCCGATGGGGGGAGGAAGTCGAGGGCCGTCACCTCCGCTCCCGACCGTGCCGCTATCTCCGCGGCCCCCCGGTTCTCCAGCACCGCATGGGTCTCCCCCATTCCGCTCCGCTCCCCGAGCCGGATCGTTTGGGCGCCGGCATCGCGGACCTGCCCGAGGATCGCTTCCAGCATATCCGGATGAGTCGTCGCGGGGAACGGGTCGTCGCTGTTGAAGTTCGCTTTAACCGCAACAGCCTTGCCCTCGAAGGAAGGAAGGCCGATCTCGTGCCAGAGCGTTTCAACAGCATGGTAACGATCCGATGCGTCGATGATGTATACTTCAGATGCTGCTGGAGATGCCATGCGCGCAGAGTGGCGCGCCAAACTATAAAAATTCTGTGCCGTTAGCCCGGATCAGGAGAATACGGCTGATTTGAGGGATTTAAGATATGCGAGGGAGAAAGGATAACGGCAGGGGCTCCCACGGGATCCCCCATCGAGAGGAGATCCCCCGGCCCCATTCGACACGTATAAGAGTACCTTGAGCGCAATACGTAGTAAACCTCACGACAATCGTACAGACCGCGCATCTTTGCGTGGAATGCTTTCAGAAAACGCGTGGCCCCGCCATGTGTCTCTGAAAGGGTAAAAAGTATGAGGCCAGTATAATCATGACTTCCAGAATGCATACCCCCCACACCACCTGTCCCAGCTGCCATGAAGAGGTCTTCCTGGACGAACTCGTGGGTGGGCGCTGCCCCCTCTGCGGGTATTCCCTCGACGAAGACGACGGAACGTGCAGCGAATATGAGGAGACCATCGAGCGCTCCGATCTCGGGTGGATGATATTCCAATTCTATGTCTTTGAGCGGTTCTGCAGCGAAGGAGCAAACCCGCTCCAGGTCATGCAGGTCCTCTCCCGGTATGAGGAGCTCACCCAGTGCAACCCCGCCGACGCGGAGAAGATGCAGTTCACTCTGGAAGTTCCGATGAGCCGCTGGGAACGGCTGCTCCCGAAGCGATGCGCAAAATGCGGGAAGATATTCTTCCTGGGCGGAAAAGCGACGATCTCGGGGGACATCTCGTCCCCCGAACACGTAAGAACGTATACCTGCCCGTCCTGCTGATCAGTAGGTCCGGGCAACCAGGGCCGACGTCCCGTTCCCGCCGCAGGCGATGCACGGGCCGTCCGAGACGGCGATCAGGTCCGAGCGGATGTCGGAGCCGATGATGCTCGCATCCACCGCCGTCTCAATCTTTTCTGCACACTCCTGCGACCCGCACCAGTGGATGACCGCAACACCGTCCTTCACCGCAGCGGCGGCCTCTTCCAGGTTCGACGTTGCCGTGATCCGGCCGGCCATCGCCTGCTGCGCCGCCTGCGAGAGTTCCTCCCCGAACTGTGCAAGGATGGAGCAGACGCCTTCGACGACGCCGCGCCTATCAAGCGTGATCTTCTTGCCGCTCCGGGTGACGGCTACAACCGTGTTCGCGTCGATGTCCCGCGGCCCGACCTCGACCCGGAGCGGGACGCCGCGCATCTCCCAGTGGTAGTACTTCGCGCCCGGGCGCATATCCCGGGTGTCGAGTTTCACGGTGAATCCGGCGTCGCGGAGCTCCGCTTCAAGCGCCGTGGCCGCCGCGAGCACCTCGTCGCGCCGCTTCCCGACGATGATCGGCACGATGACGACCTCTACCGGGGCAACCTCCGGCGGCAGCACGAGCCCCTTATCGTCACCGTGCACGCTAATTACGGCCGCAATCGATCGCTCGGAGATGCCGTAGCAGGTCTGGTAGGCATACTGCCGCTCCCCGTTCGCATCCTCATAGGTGATGTCGTAGGTGCGGGAGAAGTGGTCGCCGAGCATGTGCACCGTCCCTATCTGGAGCGTTTTGCCATCAGGCATGATGGTATCGACCGCGATGGTGTAGTCGGCGCCCGGGAACTTGTCCCAGGCCGGACGGCGGGATACGATCACCGGCACCCGGAGGCTGTCGTAGAACTCCCGGTAGAGGGCGAGCGCGACCTCGACCTGCGCCGCCGCCTCCTCCCGCGTCGCGTGCACGGTATGCGCCTCCTTAAACGATGTGATCTCGCGGAGACGGATGAGCGGGCGGGTATGTTTCGTCTCGTAACGGAACGTATTGACGATCTGGTAGAGTTTTAAGGGCAGGTCCGTGTGGGACCGGATCCAGA
>DAOSER010000070.1:0-10277 GCA_035363235.1 Methanoculleus sp. | reverse complement strand
GGTCCGGGATGACGGCGGCGTTCCCCGTGACCATGAGCACCGCCATCGTCTCGCCTATGGCGCGCCCCATCCCGAGGATGATCGCCGCGCTGATGCCGGAGAGTGCACCGGGGACGATGACCCTCCGGATCGTCTGCCAGTGGGTTGCCCCGAGGGCAAGGCTGCCCTCTTTGAACTCTCTCGGGACCGAACTGATGGCGTCCTCGGCGACGCTCGTGATCGTCGGTATGGACATGATCGCGAGGAGGATCGAGCCCGCGAGCCAGCTCGACCCCGACGGCTGGTCGAAGGTGACGCGTATCCAGTCGGTCAGGAGGATCAGGCCGAAGAACCCGTAGACGACGGAGGGGATGCCGGCCAGCAGTTCGATAGCGGGTTTTATGACCGATTTCATCCTCGGGGAGGCGATCTCTGCGATGAAGACGGCGCTCCCGATGCTGAGCGGGACGGCGATGACCATCGCGAGCGCCATGACCAGGAGCGTCCCGGTGATGAGCGGGAAGACCCCGTAGGCCGGGTTCCGGCCGGTCGGGTTCCATTCCGTACCCGCAAGGAAGTTCCAGAGGCCCGTCTCGAGGACGATCTGGTAGCCGTCACGGAGCAGAAATATGATGATGAAGAAGACTGCGACGATCGCGGCAAGTGCGCCAAGAAAGAGCAGTTTGCCGACGGCCCGATCAATGAGCCGCCTCTTCGCTCCGGCGGTCGGCCCGCGGATCTCCGGCGTTCCGCGGTCTCGCGGCCATCCGAAGTTTCGGCACCGAGCCCGTATACTGAAATCTCTTGCCATCAGCACTCCGCCGCTGTAACACTAAAAATTGGGGGTGCTGCCCCGTTCATCCCTGTACCGGGATGTAATCTTCGCTCGCTACGATCTCCTGTCCTTCGGCGCTCAGGATGAAGTCGATGTACCGCTGCGCAAGCCCCTCGGGCTCTCCGTTCGTCAGCATGTAGAGCGGCCGGCTGATGGGATACGTTCCGGAGGTGATGTTCTGGAGCGTGGGGCGAACGTCGGTCCCGTCGACGTTCAGCGCGAGGGGTTTCACGCCTTCGGTGTAGCCGAGGCCGACGTAGCCGATCGCGCCCGGAGTCTGCGACACCTTCTGCTGGATGCCGCCGTTCGAGTTGAACTCCTCCTGGGTCCTGACGAAGTCCTCCTCGTCCATGACAAACTCGGAGAAGAATTCCCGCGTCCCCGAGGCACTGTCTCTCCCTACAACGACGATCTGCTGGTCAGACCCGCCAACCTGATTCCAGTTCGTGTAGGTGCCGTTGTAGATGCCCCGTATCTCGTCAAGTGTGAGGCTCTCGACGCTGTTTGCCGGGTTGACGGCGAGGAGGATCGCGTCATCGGCGATGTGGTGCTTGACGAGACCCGGGTAACCTGTGGTCTCTGCGGATTTGAGGTCCCGTGAGGACATGCCGATGTCGGCGGTGCCCTCGCCGGCGGCCTTGACCCCGACGCTCGAGCCCCCTCCGCTCACCATGATCTCCGCGGAGGCGTCGTTCGCCTCGAAGGCTTCCTTCGCTCTCTCGGCGATGGGCAGCACCGTCGTCGAGCCCGTTACCGTGATCTGCTGCGACGGGGACGTTGCGGAATCACCCTCGCTGCCGAGACATCCTGCTATCATCAGAAGAGCCACGAGAGTGCCGATGACGGCAACCGCGGCCATGTTTGACAGACCTTTTCCTGCCATGGTAGGTTGTAGGGGGGGGAGCGAGCATATGGATTTTCGACATTGAATATTTTCGAGAACAGTGGGACAATACAAGTATATACTTTATGGGGATGGTCAATATATTTATCCCGCAGAATGATAATACGTATCGTATGGAGTTTCGGAAGGTTCAGAGAACAGGGGGATCTTCGTACGTCATCTCGCTTCCCAGGGAGTGGATTCAATCGATGAATATCAAGAAGAACGAACCCCTCGCGATCAAGATCCAGGCCGACGGAAGCCTTATCATCCTCCCCCGTCCCTCCGAAGAGAAGGAACCACGGACGAAGGAGTTTGATGCCGATACGGTGGGAAACCCCACGTTCCTGTTCCGGTGTCTCGTGGGCTCGTATATCGCCGGCTACACGACCGTCCGGATATCCTCCTCCACGAAGTTGTCGCCTGCAACCCGCAAGGCCGTTCGGGACTTCAGTTCGATGACCATCGGCCAGCAGATCGTTGAAGAGACCGACTCCTCGATCCTCGTCAAAGATATCCTGAACCCCTCGGAGATGCCGTTTGGAAACAGCATTAAACGGATGGTCGTGATCATCGGGACGATGTTTACCGATGTGATGATCGCCCTCGATACGAAGGATAGGGTTCTCGCAGAAGATGTCATCAACCGGGATGTCGAGGTGGATAAACTCCAGTGGCTGATCTCGCGCCAGTATCATCTCATGTTCAGGGACACAACGCTCCCGGAGAAACTCCACGTTTCCGTCGAAGAGGCTTCGAACTACTATGTCGTGAGCAGAAGCCTTGAACGGATCGGCGATCACGGCGTCCGGATCGCTTCACATATCCCCATACTCATAGAGCATGACGTCGATCCGGAGATCGTCGCCGATATGAAGATAGCCACGAAAGGCGCCATGGAGATTCTACATTCAAGCATGCGGGCCCTCTTCTCGTCAGATATTGTCGATGCCAACCATACCATCGATATGGTTGCCGGCCTCGCAGAGATGACCGATGGTATCAGCGCCCTCGCGCACCGGGAAGAAGGCGAGCTCGCTCAGTCGATCGGCTATATCGCGGAGAGCATCCGGCGGGCGGGCGAATACTCGAGCGATATCGCCGAAGCCATCATCAACCAGCTCATCCGTGAGAACGGCGGGTGAGCGGGGCCGGCATCACCGCCCCACTTTCTCCCACCAGACCGCCGCGGTCGGCCGCACCGTCGTCTCGACGTACTTCCCGGACTCGTCTTTCCGGAGCGCCCGGGTGAAATACTCCCGGACGGGGGCCAGGTCTTCCATCCCGGGGTTGTGCATCGCCACCCAGGTCCGGACGGCCTCTTCGGGAGAGTCGTAGACCGCATCCCAGACGGCGCGGTAGATCCGGACGTTCGGATAGATCCCGGCGTCGTGGAGGATGTTGACGGGGTAGATGTAGTCCGGGTAGCCCTTCTGGGCGGTCGCCGCCTCTCCAAAGACTGCTCTATAGAGCGCCATCTCGTCGGGGTTCCGCCACTCGCCCGCGTGCCAAAAGAGGTAGACCGACCGTCTGGCCGCGGCATCGAGTTTTTCGAGGGCAGCGGCGAGGTCGTAGAACCCGAGCGAGAACGCCGCGATGACAACGTCGTGCGGCTCGATGTCCCTGCCGATCGCCGTATCCTCCCAGCGCATCGTGACCGTGGAGTAGTTCGTGAGCCCCTCCGCTGCCATCCGCTCCCGGAGGATGGAGAGCATGCCCTCCGAGGGGTCGAGGGCCGTGACGTGGGTGGCGGCCCGGGCAATCGGCACGGCCAGCCTCCCCGTCCCGGCGCCCATATCGAGCACGGTGTCCTCCGGCCGGAGTTCCAGGATTGCGAGTTCATGCTCGGTCGCCTTCTTCTCGTCGCGGGTGATCCGCCGGTAGGCGGCGGCGCGTTTGTCCCAGTGTGCGGCTGGATCCCGGTCTTTTTCGGCACGTTCCGGTGAACCCACGTGGAGCGCCTTCCAGAGCTCGTTCCAGTCGATGATCCGGTGCATAATTGTTCCTCTCGTCCGGAACATTATAAGCGCTCGCTCGCGGCAGCGGGGATGCGGTTACTGTGGCGGGTCTTCTCCGGCATTCCAGAGATCCCGTCCGCGGTCGGTGACGTCGCCCGGCAGGTCCACGAGTTCGACGGGGTACGGAGCGAAGAACGACTGGTTCATCAGGTACGGCTCCCGGAACCGGATCACCCACGACCGGAGCAGGTTGCGGGGTTCGGCCAACGTGGCGTGGCCGTGTCTGTAACGGTCGATCAGCCTGATGCAGTACGCCTTCTCCTCGTCTGAAATGCGGTCGCTGAAGTATCCCAGGGCGTGATGGAGAGCGTTGACGTTGCCGGTATACCGGGGAACTCGTGCGAGCGCGATAGAGAGCATCCGGCGGTAACGCTCGTACAGCGCTCCCGGTTCAACCGCTGCCCGGGATGCGACAAGCTGTCCCATCTCCCGTAACATCTTCTGGCTCGAGGCGAGCAGGAGGAGCTTGTTGTTCGCGTGGAACTGCACGAGGGCATGGGGGTCCCGGGTTATCTCGGCACCCCGAAACGCCGCCAGGGTAAAGACCGCGGAGAGGAAGTGGTCGCGGATCCGCGCATTGTTCAGGCGCAGTTCGTCTTCCACGGGGAATTCCGGGTATCGCTTCAGCACCTCGCGGGCGAAAAACCCTGCGGACTTTGCTATCGCCGCGGACTTTTCTATCGACGGATACACCCGCACGTTCCTGGTTCCGGATGTGGGAGAGCCTCCTTTGAGGATGAAACCGTCGACGAGGAGGAGTTGATCGAGAAACTCTGCTGCAAAAGCAGACATCTCGGCGGTGACGTCCCGCCCGGTGGCCGGCTGCACGAGGTGATCGGAACCATCTATCCGCACGATCCTGACGGTTGCCCGGGGGATCCCGAGCCCGATCTCGACCTCCGGGCAGACCGGGATGCAGTCGGCGTATTCCCTCAGGCGCGCCACCGTGGGGGAGGGTATCTTCGAGCCGTCGTAGCGGCACGGGTCGAATTCGATGCAGCGGCTGACGACGAGGCGGGGGCGCGGGTACTCCCGGGTCATGGGGCTCATGATACGGCGGGATGTATATCAACCCTTGGACCGGATGGGAGCGGGTGTATCTGCTGAACCGCACCCGGACACCCCGGCCCGGCTCCTCACTGCAGCCCCGGAACCCTTATTCCCCCGCCTGAAGAGATCCGATCATGAAGGTGCTTGGAATCAGCGGGAGTCCGAGGGTGCGGGGGAACACCGCCCGCCTCCTCGCGGAGGTTCTCCGCGGAGTCTCCGACGCAGGCGGCGAGGCGAGCGCCGTCAGTCTCTCCGAGTATGTTATTGCGGGCTGCGTCGGTTGCGAGCTGTGCAGGCGCGATCTGACCTGCACCCGCTTCAACGACGGCATGACGCTGCTCTATCCCCGCATCAGGGACGCGGATGCGCTCGTTCTCGGCTCGCCCGTCTACCACTACAACGTTACCAGCCAGATGAAGGCCTTCATCGACCGGCTCTACGCCTTCTACGACTTCACCGATGAGCGCCCCCGGGGCTACGCGAGCCGTCTTGCGGACCGGGAGCGCAAGGCCGTGGTATTCGCGGTCGGCGAGCAGGCAGACCCCGCCGACCTCGGCGTTGCGCTGGAGGCTCTCTCCCTGCCGCTCCGCCCCCTCGGCTACGAGGTGGTTGCGGAACTTCCGGTCCTCAACTGTTTCGAGCCGGGCATCGTCGGGGAGAAGAAGGAGGTGCTTGAGCAGGCATACCGGTGCGGCCGGGACCTTGCGGCGGCGCTCTCCGGGGCCTGAGAGGGTAGCCCGGGGCGAGAGCCGCCCGTTCGGCCTGTTTTCTGCAGGTTCATTCAGAGGATAATCGCACAGGAGAAAGATTTTACGTTCACAATGCCCGAATGCAGTCCGATGCGCGATAAACCTGCTCTTTTTGTGCGGCTGACCCGGAGCCAGGCGCTCCGGAGCAACATCCGGGTTGACTGGAGAGCTCGAAATCATCCCAGCAGAGAAGAGCCGTACGGTTCATCGAGAAGTGCATAGAAGCACCAAAAAGTTTTATTTCTCCAGAGCTATGGCTGGCCGTCCGGGAGGTGCAGGTGATGACCTTGAGCACAGTGTCGAAAAGGTCGCCGTTCAACTTCTTTTTGTTGGTTTACGCTCTTTCTGTCCCGTTCTGGTTGCTTAACACTCTCATCCCGATGAATCTTCCCGTGGATAACCTTCCCGTGACCGATATCGGGGCCACGTTTGTCCCCATGATAGCGGCTTCTATCCTGGTTTACCGGGAAGAGGGATCTCGAGGCGTAACGAGACTTCTCGCAAGAGCCTTCGATTACAAAAGGATCCGGCAGAAGATCTGGTATGTCCCCATCATCTTCTTAATGCCTCTTCTTCTCATGCTGACCTACGGGATAATGCTTCTCGTGGGGCTACCTGTTCCCACCGAATGGCAGATTCCTCTCCTCTTACCGCTCCTTTTTGCTGCGTTTTTCATCGCCGCTGCGGGGGAGGAGCTCGGCTATATGGGGTATGCCATCGATCCCATGCAGGAGCGGCGGAACGCACTGGCAGCGAGTCTCATTATGGGGTTGCTGTGGGCACTATGGCATTACCCGTCGATGATCCAGATCGGCCAGACCCCAGCATTGATGGCATGGGGAACTCTTGGTACCGTTGGGTTTCGGGTCCTGTTCGTCTGGCTCTATAACAACACGGGAAAAAGCGTATTTGCGTGCATCCTCGTGCATGCCATCGCCAATACCAGCAGAAGTGTGTTTCCTGGCGGCCGTCCGGCATACGAGCTGGCCGACGGGGCTATTGGGTATTCGCTCATTACGATCGCGGCTATGATCGTGGTGTTCCTATGGGGAGCGGAAACGTTGACCCGGTTCAGATATGCCCGCAGAGCAGCCCCGATTCCGGACTGATGGCAAACAATGCGGAGATCTGCCTGATGGGGCAACCTTATTAACGGTGAACAGTTCCTCGTATCATCGTTCCGCGACGCTGCAGGCGGGTGATGCCGATGAAGAACACCACGACTACGAGATCTGTGGGGCTCTTTTTCCTGTTGGTCTACCTGCTCTCCCTTCCCGTGTACCTGCTCCGTCTCGTTGCTCCGTACAGCCTGTTGATGGTCTTCAACCCCTTCATCGCGGCCTCGATCCTCACCTACCGAAAGGCAGGGTCGGACGGCGTGAGGCTTCTCTGGAAGAGATCCTTTGATTACAAACGGATCCGGCGAAAGATCTGGTATATCCCCCTCCTTCTCCTGATACCGGCCGCGACAGTCCTGCAATACGGATTGATGAGAGTGATGGGGGTGGTGCCCATCCCTCGCCTGCAGTTTCCGCTCCTGATGTTGCCCGTTTATTTCCTGGCCTTCTTCATCCTCGCGATCGGTGAAGAGGTTGGCTGGTCGGGATATGCCCTCGACCCGCTGCAGGACCGGTGGGGGGCTCTCCCCGCGGGCATCATCCTGGGGGTGGTGTGGGCCCTGTGGCACCTCGTGCCCTATTCCCTCGCGAACCCACCGCTCTGGGTGGCAGGCCAGTGCCTCGCGACGGTGATGGCACGCATCCTCATGGTCTGGCTCTATAACAACACGGGAGGGAGCGTGTTCGGCATGATCCTGTTCCATGCCATGATCAATATGGGATCGGTCCCCGACTACGGTTTCCGATACGACCCTCTCCTCGTGGGTCCAATCCTGACCGTGATAGCTGCGGTTGTGGTCTTCCTGTGGGGGCCGAGAACCCTGGCCCGCTACCGCTATGCCTGAGCGGTCCGCTGCCGTGGTTCGTGGAGTAAAACGGCGGGTCTTCGGCCATCCGGGCTCCTATTCCTTCAGGTAGAACCGCCATTTACAGAAGATGTTCTCTGGATGCGGGTCAGGAGGAGCGAAGAGGCACTCGACGCAGATCCGGTCGTCGATCTGCCGTGAAAAATTTGTGAACTCCGCCCGGTGCATCTCGCGGCAGACGTATTCACCGAGGCCGCGCCGCAACCGTGCTTCCTGGCTCGGGCACGAGGGAACGGTGATGATAACCTCGTCGTCCCGCTCCTCGATATCGTAGTTCACGATGATCGCCCAGGGGAAGAGTTTCAGTGCTTTCACGAACCCTTTTAGCCCTTTCTCCCGGATATCGAACCTGGCGATGAGGTCTTTTGCTGCCATCGGGGCGACGCGGCCCCAGACACGTTCGTTGACCGCCTCCGCGGTCGGCTGGCCGAATTCCTCGGCAATATAGATGAACCAGAACGCGTCCACCACACGGTAATGCCAGAGGAGGAACGCGAGATACTCCCGAAGTTCTTCCGTGGTCATTCTGTCAAAGAGATCGCTATCCATAGCAGTCACCACGCTCTACGCCCGCCCCCGTCAGTCGCGACGGGGCGTTTTGCGGTAGACCATTCCCTGGAAGATGGCGATCTTCTCCGCGGCATCGTTCGTTATCCTGACAGTGTAGGAGGCCAGTTTCGGCTTCGCGGCGTACTCCTCGGCCTCGGCATAGAGGGGGCCGGACGTTGCGGCCGTGAGATAGGAGATCTGTGCGTTTATCGCCGCCGCCGGGATCCCGTGGGAGTTCGATGCGAGAGCGAAGGCCGTATCGGCGAGGGTGAAGAGCGCTCCGCCGTGGACGGTTCCGTGGCTGTTCAAATGATAATCCCGGACTTCCATCTTCACCACCGCCCTGCCGGGTGCGACCTCAACGCATTCCATTCCGTTGTGTCTGGCAAAGGCATCGGCGGCGAAGAACCGGGCCGAAGCTTCTGGTGCGACCATATGTGGTAGTCTCTTTCCGGCGGCGTAATAAGCCTGTCAGTCCGCACCGGTGCGGATGAAGGGGAACTCATCCCCTCTCCGGCGCTCAGTTCTTGAAGCTATGAATCGGTGCGGGAATCCGCCCGCCGCGGTTGATGAAGTCGGCGCAACCGAACCTGTTCACCCTCTGGACCGGTGCGTGGCCCAGGAGCCCCCCGAACTCGACGGTCTCGCCGACGTCCTTTCCGATTACCGGGATCAGCCGAACAGCGGTCGTCTTGTTGTTGATCATCCCGATCGCGGCCTCGTCCGCGATGATACCCGCTATCGTCGAGGCGGATGTGTCGCCCGGGATCGCGATCATATCGAGGCCGACCGAACAGACACAGGTCATCGCCTCGAGTTTCTCGAGCGTGAGAGCGCCGCGGTTCACCGCGTCGATCATCCCCTGGTCTTCGCTGACCGGGATGAACGCGCCCGAGAGACCGCCGACAAAGGAACTCGCCATGATCCCGCCTTTCTTCACCTGGTCGGTCAGGAGGGCAAGCGCGGCCGTCGTCCCGGGAGCACCGGCCGACTCGAGCCCCATCTCCTCGAGGATCCCGGCGACGCTGTCCCCGACGGAGGGTGTGGGAGCGAGGGAGAGGTCCACGATCCCGAACGGGATCCCGAGCCTCTCGGACGCCTCCTGGGCGACGAGCTGCCCGGCGCGGGTGACCTTGAAGGCCGTCCGCTTGACCGTTTCGCAGAGAACCTCGAAGTTTGCTCCCCGGACGCCTTCGAGTGCGTGCTTGATGACCCCCGGGCCGCTTACGCCCACGTTGACGACCGCATCGGCCTCGGAGATGCCGTGGAACGCCCCGGCCATGAACGGGTTGTCGTCGGGGGCGTTGCAGAAGACGACGAGTTTCGTGCAGCCGATGGAGTTCTTCTCCTTCGTCGCCTCGGCCGTTTCCCGCACGATCTCCCCCATCAGTTTGACGGCGTCCATGTTGATCCCGGTCTTCGTCGAGCCGATGTTGACCGAGCTGCAGACCCTCTCGGTCGCGGCGAGGGCTGCCGGGATCGAGCGGATGAGATCTTCCTCGGTCGGGGTCATGCCCTTCGAGACGATCGCCGAGTATCCGCCGATGAAGTTGACCCCCGTATCCTGTGCGGCCTTATCAAGCGTCTTCGCGACCGTTACGAAATCTTCCGGGGACGTGCAGGCCCGCCCGACGACCAGCGCGATGGGGGTTACGGAGATCCTTTTGTTCACGATCGGGATCCCGTACTCGAGCTCGATCTCCCTCCCGGTCGAGACGAGGTCTTTGGCGAGCCGGGTGATCTTGTCGTAGATGTTCCGGTTTAAGGCATCAAGATCGGTTTCGCAGCAATCGAGAAGACTGATGCCGAGCGTGATGGTCCGGACATCGAGCTTCTCCTGCTCGATCATCTTGTTGGTCTCGTTCACCTCGAGGATAGTGATCATGGCGACACCTCAGATACGGTGCATCTTCGTAAAAATGTCCTCCCGCTGGCACCGGATCTTGACCCCGATCGCATCGCCGAGTTCGTCAAGTTCGGTCACCATCTCGGCATACGGTTTTGGCGACCTGCTGATATCGACGATCATCATCATATTGAAGTAGCCCTGTACGATCGTCTGCGAGATATCCTCGACATTGATCTCGTTCTCGGCAAGATACGTGCAGATCTTCGCGATAATGCCGACGGCATCCTTTCCGACGACGGTAATGATTGTCTTGCTCATGCTCTCTCCCGTCTTTGTATGTCATTGGCTCTCTTCCGGCATTAATCCGATTAAGGCAATATC
>DAOSER010000069.1:0-10410 GCA_035363235.1 Methanoculleus sp. | reverse complement strand
ACGCCGGCCCTGTTCTCGGTGATGATCGAGAGGGCATACATATCGGTATCGGTGGTCATGACCCTCCCCGGTCGGAGATCAAAACGTCCTCCGATCGCTTCACGAACAGGGCATTTTTCGTCATATCCTCGCTAATTGATAGGTTTTGGTCTCATAAGAGTTATAGGTTTTCAGTGGTGGTCTCTCGCGCGGCAAGAGCGGCCGCGAGGAAACCGAGAGGAATGTTGAGGAAGTAGAGGATCAGCCGCCAGAGCACGACGAAGAGACCGAGAAGGTAGGTCGGCACGATCCGGCGGTACAGCGTGGCGGCGCCGAACTCCGCGATCCCGGCCGAGCCGGGAACGAGCGGGACGGTTGCGATCATCTGGAGGACACCCTGGAAGAGGAACGACTCCGGGAAGGACGGCGGCAGCCCGAGAGCGACGAGCAGCGCCGATGCCGTGGAAAAGAAGAAGATCCAGTCAAGGATGCTGAGCAGGAGCGCGCCGCCGACGGCCCGGCGGCCGGCCCCCGCAAACCGTGAAGAGCCCGCGGCAAAGGTCTCGGCCTCGCGCTCGATTCGCCGGGTAAGGTGATCCGCACCCCCCGCACCCGGACAGAACCGGAGCCAGCGCCGGCTCCGGCCGCATCGATTAATCACCCGGACGGCAACCCCGCCGAGCACCCGCTTCGCGAGGGACGGACGGCGGACCAGGACGGCAAGCGCGGCGAGAAGGATAAGGACAAGGAGGAGGAAGGCTGCCACCGGATAGAGGATGGTGGCGGCAAGATAACTCCAGAGGTGTCGGACGGCGAGAAGGGCTGCAAGAGTGATGGAGACGAAGACGGCGAGGTCGAGCACCCGCTCCGTGACGACGACGGCGACGGCATCCCCGACGGCGAGCCCGGAATGTGAGAGCTGGTGGATCCGGACGGGCTCGCCGCCCACCTGGCCGGGAGTGAGTGCACCGGCGAAGAGCGAGAGGAACTGGGTGGTCATGAGGCTCTGGAACGGCACGGTGTAGCCGAGGCCGCGGCAGAGGACCCCGATCCGCACCACTCGAAAGAGGATCGATGCAGCCCGGAACCCGAGGGCGAGGAGGATAGCGGCGACGCCAACCTCCCCGAGGTAGGCCCGGGTTTCAGGGGTGAAAGTCGCCGCGAGCAGCCCCGCAAGGGCTGCGCCGCTGATAAAGAGCGAGAGGGCGATCCAGCGCCGGCGCTTCATGACCGTTCCACACCTGGCTGACCACTTCGCGGGTGTGATGCCATGGGGGGTAGATACCGCTCATCACGGTTACACCTTCCTCCCGAGTATTTCCCCGCACGTGAGCGTGGTATGTGTCTGCTGTACCGGCATGAACGGGGATGAAAAAGAGTATGGACTCTGGATAATCTCCCGGGATGATCCATCTGGTGCGTTGGCACCCGGCGAGTTACGCACGCCGGGTGCATACCCGGATTCGGAGGATACGTGGAAAGAGACAGAATCAGCGAGTGCGGATCTCCTGTGCCACCCTCCGCCCGAGTTCATATGCCCGGGCGAGTTCGTCGGCATCAGGGCGGTAATTCACCTGGAACCCGCCGTCGATCACCTCGATCCCGGCCGCCTTCAGGGCATCCTCCGCCTGGGCGACCGCACCGCCCATGCCGCCGTGGGACCCGAACGCGCACCCGATCTTCTTCGCCCCTAACCGGCCCGGCCGTAACCCACGGAGGTAACTGAGGAACCCGGCCACCGTGGGGAGGACCTCGTCCTGAAGCGTCGGCGACCCGACGAGGACCGCCTTCGAGTCGAGGATATCCGTGACGATCTCGCTCCGGTGCGTTCCTTCGTAGCGGCCGTCGGCGAGGAGGCAGACCCGGACGTCTGCACCTTCGGCCATGACACCCTCGGCGATCGCCTTCGCCATCATCGTGGTCGAGCCGTGCATGGTATCATAGACAATCGTGACCTTGTCCTTCGACACGCCCCGGCTCCAGTCGGCGTAGGCATTGAGGATGTCCCCGGCATAGGACCGCCAGATGATGCCGTGGCTCGGGGCAATCATCTTGATATCGATCCCAAGACCTCCGACCTCGTCGAGTTTCTTCAAGACCTTCGGCGCGAGCGGTATGATCAAGTTCGCAAAGAACTTCTGCGCGTGGGCCATCGCCGTGTCCCTGCCGAGTTCGTCGTCGAACCGGGCGGCGCTTGCGACGTGCTGTCCGAACGCGTCGTTCGGGAAAAGGATGGCATCTTCCGCGAGATAGGTGAACATCGAGTCGGGCCAGTGGAGCATCGGGGCCTCGAGGAAGACGAGTGTCTTTCCACCGAGGTCGAGGGTATCGCCGGACCTGACAACCCGGATGTTCCATCCTTTCGTGTCGTAATGGCGGGCAAGACCGGTCTTCGCCCTCTCGGTGCAGTAGATCGGGACGCCGGGCATCTTCCGCACGAGCGCGGGCAGGGTGCCGGAGTGGTCCATCTCGATGTGGTTCACGATGATGTAATCGATCGCGCCGGGGTCGCAGACGGACCCGATGCGGCCGAAGACCTCTCCCTCGAAACCGTGGTAGGCGCCGTCGATGAGCGCCGTCTTCTCGCCCTGAACAAGGTAGGCGTTGTAGGTCGTTCCCGGGAGGGTGTAACCGTGATACTCCCGGAGGTTCCAGTCGATCGCCCCGACCCAGTGGACGCCGGGGGCAAGTTTTGTGGCTATCATTTTCTCATTCCTCAAACAGTTCGATATATTACGAACGTTCTATTGTATCCGAACATTTGATATATCTTCCTTTCGATCTTATTCTATGGAAAACGAGATCACCGGCAGGGGTAGGGCCGGGCGGCCGAAACCGAACCGGAAGATAGATCTCTACTCAACACCGCAAGGGACGCAAGCGGTTGAAAACCCGGTACGGCGGGCGATTCTCACGGCACTCCGGGTGCGGGAATATACGTTTGAGGAGATCGTCGACCTTGCCGGACGGGCAAAGTCAACAGTCTCGGTGCATCTCCGGGATCTTGTCGCGGCGGGCGTGGTCAGGTCGCGGCCCGATCCGGAGGACTCCCGGAGAAAGATCTTCTTCCTCACCGGTGACCTCGTCGCGAGCGTCTCACCGGAGGAGCGGGTGGTCGATGACCTCGCTGCCTACGCAGGGGCGTACCGGGCGGGGTCGGGCGACCCGAACGCGTTCTACCGGCTCGCGTTCCGGACGATCCGGGTCTCGCTGATGCAGGAGGGGATCCTGCTCGACCCGCTTCTCTCCCGGGCCGGGGAGCGGATCGGCGAGGAACTCTTCCCGGCGGTGGCCGACCCGGATACGGGAGCTTTCTGCACGAATATTGCCCGGTTCTGGGAGGAGCACCGCCTGGGAAGGATCGAGGTCGCGGAGACGGAACCGCTCGTCCTTCTCGTCTACGACTGCTTCGAGTGCGCCGACCTGCCCGTCACGGGCCGGCCCGCGTGCGCCTTCGACTCCGGCATCCTCCGGGCGCTCTTCTCCCGCCACTACGGCCAGGCGACGGCGGCAACAGAGACCCGGTGCTACGCGATGGGGTTCAACCACTGCCGGTTCGAGGTGGTGCCGGAAGAGACGGCAGCCTCCAACCGAACCGGATAATACTCCGGCTCAAGAGAGCCAGGATACAGTTGCGGACAAAAAACGCCGGGCGTGCCAGCGGAAGAAGCGTTCAGAAAAATGCACGAAGATCAGGATGCGATAGCCGGGGATCGAACCCGGACTAGAGGCTTGGGAAGCCCCTGTCCTGCCATTAGACTACTATCGCACTGGTACCAGTACATGTTGACCCGGGAGCAGATAAATATTGGGCTCACTCTGCCGCCGGGCGGCAGCGCGGCAGTGTGAGCGTGAAAGCGGCCCCTTCCCCCGGATGGCCGGGGACCCGGTCGCCCACCCGGACACTACCCCCGTAACGCTCCACAAGCATCCGGACGATGTAGAGGCCGAGGCCCTTCCCGCTCTTCTTCGTCGTCCCGCGAACGCTGCGCATAAACAGACGTGGCTTGAGGTCTTCGGGGACGCCGGGGCCGGTATCGGCGACCGTCACCGTGACCGTATCCTCCTCTTCCTGAACGCTGATGGTGATCACGGCCTCCGGGCCGCCGAATTTGACGGCGTTGCCGATCAGGTTCGCAAAGACCACGCTGATGAGGTCGTCAGCGAGGACCGTTGCGTCCGCTCCGTTGCGGACGATGTGCGATCCTGCGTGGTAACTGCAGATGCTCCGGAGCATGGGTCCGAGCGGCACCGGCCGAAGTTCGGCATCTCCTGATTTGAGCTTGCGGAGCGCCAGAACATTCTGGATAACCTCGTTGCTCTGGTAGATAGCCGCAAGCGACATCCCGGCGAACGTCCCGTCCTGGTCAGCAGTGGACTCAAGGTGCATCTGCAGGTAGCCCATCGCTACGGTGTTCGCATTACTGATATCGTGGGTGAGGATATCCACATAGAGGTTGACCTCCGCAGTTGCCGCATTCGCCTCCTCAAGGTAGCGGTTGGCGGAGGCGAGCGCTGCTTCCAGATCCTCCTGGAGCATCCCCTTCACGATCGCGGTGCCGAGTTCCTCGCCGATGCTGCGAAGGATCACGCGCTCGCTCCGGGTGATCGTCTCCCTGGCCTCGCTCCCGACCCCGATCCATCCCGTCGGACCGTCATCGCCGGGGATGGGCATCATGGCAAGGGCACGTACCTTTGAGCCGGGATACCTCGTTGCGAAGTTCTCAACGCAGTATAACGCTCCGGCCTGGACAAGTTCCCGGTAGAGGGGATGCTCCCGGTGCACCTTCTCCGGCAGAACCCGGCCCTCTCCCTCCTGGACATGGAGGACTGCAGTGTCGCTCCCGGGATGGATCAGGTAGACCGCCCCACAGTCGAACCCGAGCAGGGTAAGCATCTTTGCGAGCGAGACACGGCAGAGGTCTTCCAGCCCGTGGGACGCCGCCGCCGCGGCGACGATCCCGTTGACCACCGAGAGCCGCCTGTTCTCTTCTCGCATCGCCTCTTCCGCCCGACGCCGTTCGGTGATGTCCCGGAGCGAGACGACCAGCCGTGCCGGGGCATCACCGTCCTGTTCGATACGGGTGAACGTGATCTCCGCGGCCCACTCGGTGCCGTCAAGCCTGCGCAATGTACACTCTCCCGGAAGAGGGGGCTCCCCGCGCAGTGCCCGTTCCCGGTAGGCCCGGACGACTTCCCGGTCGTTCTCGGCAATCAGATCACAGGGGTTTTGTCCGACCAGATCCTCCCTTCCGGCCGCGCCGAAGAGCTGGACCGCAGCTGCGTTCGCTTCCGCAATCTCCCTGCCCGGAGCAGTGAGGATGATCCCGACATCGGTGGTGTTAAGCAAAACCCGGAACTTCTCCTCCGAACGGCGGAGCTGATTTTCCATCCGCTTCAGTTCCGCTGTTCCGGTGACCACCGCACAGCCCTCCTGCCGGGCGGGGAGAAGGGTTGCCGAGAGGAGCACCGGGCGGGGCGTCCCGTCCCTGGCGGTGAGGCTGCAGTCCAGGCTTTCAACCATCCCCTTCTCGAGGGCACTGGAAAACCCGGAATACTCCGGCCAGATCGCGGAAATTCCCAGGGACCGCACCTCTTCCTCGGAGTACCCGAGCATCGCAGAACAGCCCCGGTTCATCTCCATAATCTTCCCGGTCCCGGGCAAGAAGAGAAAGATTCCTGCTCCGGACGTCTCGAAAATACCCCGGTACCGGCTCTCCCGTGCCTTCAGGCGGCTGGAGAGGTTCGATACGACAACGGCGACGACAAAGAATATTGCGATGCGAACGAGGGCGTTTGCAATCTCCAGGTCATTACCAAGAGAGAAGAACAACACCTCTGCAAAGTAGCCGGCGGCAAGCGCACCGGTAAATGCAAGACACCGCTCCGGATAACAGTAGCCCGCAAGGACAATCGGGATATAGAAAAGATGAGAGAAGACGATGAATATCCCGGTGGAGAGGCAGTACGTCGTGGCGCCAAACGCTATAAGGGTCGATACTGCAATGCTAAAGGCGATAAGGCATTCCTTCGTGGAGGCACCGGGGAAAAGGGATACAGAGAGTCCGTCGCTCACTCAATAGTAGTCACTCTAAACGATGATAAACTCCCACTAATCGCTCTTACCGCCGGTAACCGCGCGGGCATCCGATACCCTTAATATTCCTCCCGGATAATATGATGCAGCACAATATGTGCTGGCTATGGTAAGTCCGACGTGCTCCCGGAAGCACTGCCCGTAAGGGCTCGGGATTACAGAGATTAGTCAGTAAAAGGACTCTTTTCTGGACTTAGCATAGTGCATCTAACGGAGGTGTATGAATGGCAAGAATGTATGCTCGGCGCCGTGGAACCAGTGGTTCTGTCCGACCCTACCGGAAGGAGGCACCCGAGTGGTCCAACACGGACGTAGCTGAGATCGAAAAGATCATCGTCGAGCTTCGCAAAGACGGCATGTCGGCAAGCCAGATCGGCCTTGCGCTGCGTGACCGGTACGCCGTCCCCGACGTCAAGCTCGCAACCGGCAAGCGCGTGAACGAGATCCTCCGCGAGAAGGGCCTTGAGTCGGAGATCCCCGAAGATCTCCGGAACCTGATGCAGAAAGCGCTCGGGATAAGGAAACACCTTGCGGAGAACAAGAAAGACGTGCACAACGCCCGGCAACTGCAGATCGCCGAGTCCAAGGTGCGCAGACTGGTCAAGTACTACGTCAGGTCCGGACGGATGCCGGAAGGCTGGACATACAAACCGGAGACCGCGGAGATCCTGCTCACCCGCTGATGATCCATGTCGCTTGACGCCGCTGCTGCAAGTCTCGCCGACCACCTGCAGGAGCAGGAGTTTGTGGAGGTGCTGGCGCACCACGATGCGGACGGCATAGCCGCCGCATCCATCCTCTGTCACGCCATGTTCCGCGAGGGCGGACAGTTCCGGCTGAGGATCCGCCCGGGCATCACCACGGCCGACCTCCCCGGCGACGGTAGCGTGCTTCTTTGCGACTTCGGATCGGCACTCCCGGACCTCCCCGGCGACGTGATGGTGGTGGACCACCACCTGCCCCGCTTCGAGGGCGACCACCACGTCAACCCGCACCTCGAGGGAATCGACGGCGACCGGAACCTCTCAGCGGCCGGTGCGGCCTACCTCGTCGCCCAGCACATGGGGGACAACCGCGACCTCGCGGGGCTCGCGCTCCTCGGGATCATCGGTGACGGCCAGGATCTCGAGGGGCCGAACCGGGAGATCACGAGCGAAGGCATCGCGAACGGGTTCATCTCACCCCGCCGCGGCCTCCGCCTCCCGGGGAGAGGCCTCGTCGAACAACTCGCGCTCGCCGTCAACCCCTACCTCTCCAGGTTCTCCGGCGAGCCCGACGCCGCCCGGATGCTGGTTGCAGAGGTCACCGACGAGGATGACTTGGACATCGAGTCGCTCCTCAGCCGGATCGTCCTCACTGCCGCCCCGAAAGCCTCGGTCTCCGCACTCTGCGGGATCTGGGGCACCACCTACAGCCTCGGACGGGAGGTGATCGACGAGGCCCTGAATCTCGCCGCCGTCGTCGACGCCTGCGGCAAGGCAGGGAGCGGCGACATCGGTGCATCGCTCTGCCTCCGCTCGAGTCACGCACTCCAGGAAGCCTGGGAGATCACCGCCCGCTACAGGCAGGCGGTCGTCGCCGGCATCCGCGGAGCGCGCCGCCTCGACGAGCACGTCGCCCTCTTTGCAGTGGACGACGGAGGAGTTGCAAGCGACGTCGCGGATGCGCTCGCAAACGACATCGTTCAGGACGGCCCGGTCTTCGTCATCGGAGAGGCTGGTGACCGTTACGCCGTATCGGCACGCTGTCCGCCGGGCATCGACCTCGACCTCGCGGCGCTGATGCAGCGGCTCGCAGAGGCGTGCGGCGGCCAGGGTGGCGGGCATCGCCGGAGGGCCGGCGCCCGGATAGGCGCCGACCAGGTGGACCGGTTCAGGCAGGAACTCCTGGAGGCGGTTTTTGCATGATCCGGATCGAGGGCGCCATCGAGACGCCGCACGGGTTTCCCGGATGCGTGGCGGCGGCACTCGAACCCGACAACCTCACCCTGATCAGGACATTCCCGATCGAGGGCGGGGTGCGGGCCGAGATCGGCGGGACCAGGCTCCGGTCGATCATCGCCTCGGTGGACGACTACCTCATGAACCTGGCGATTGCAGAGGATGTATGCACCGCCGCCTCACAGCGGCGGATCAGATCGGAGAGTTCCAGAGTGGAATCAGGATTAAACGGGCTGAAAATCGAGATTAACAGAAAGAAGTGATACCATGGCAAGAAAGAAACAGGTTGGAAGAAGGTTGGAAGGCTGGAAGGCCAAGAAGTGGTACCGTGTCTACGTACCCGACGCCTTCGGCAAAGCCGAGATCGGCGACGCCATCTCCGCCGACCCCGAGAACATGGTCGGCCGCGTCATGACCGCGACGCTCGGCGAGGTTGTGCAGGACTACTCGAAGTCCCACATCAAGATGAGGTTCAAGATCAACAACGTGGCCGGCGACGCCGCGTACACCGAGTTCGTCGGGCACGAAGTGACCCGGGACTACCTCCGGTCGATGGTCAAGCGGCGGGCATCCCGCATCGACACCATCCACCCGGTCGTCAGCAAGGACAAGAAGCTCCTCCGGGTGACCGTCGTCTGTCTCACCCTATCGAGGGCAGACCAGAGCCAGGTCCACGCCGTACGGCAGGCAATCTCGCAGGCCCTCTCTGCCCGGGCGGCGGAGAGCGACTTCGAGACCCTGGTCAAGGAGATCGTCTCCGGCGACACGGCCCGGGACATCTTCAAAGTCGTCAAGACGATCTACCCGATCCGCCGGGTCGAGATCACCAAATCCAAACTGGAGCAGGTCGCGGCCGTATAAGGCCGGCTGCTCACCTCACTTTTTATAATCATCCGATCTTCGCCGTACCCCCGATCCCGGGTGCGGGAATTACACGAAGGGTATATGCCCTATGACCGGGCATACCTCCGTCGAAGCGTGTCAAAGAGGTGAAGATGGTGACGGCCCCGGATCAGTATGCACCTGCGCGGCGGGCAGATCGGGCTCTGCTCGAACGGCGGCCCTTCGACGAACAGCAGACGATAGCGAGGGAGATCATCAGGGGGATGCTCGTTCAGTTCCACCGGGAGTGGGCTGATCTCCAGGCCAGGGAGAGCGGCGCAGCCAGGGTTCATGCCGCAAACACCCTGCTCGACCGGTATTCGCACCAGCTGTACGATGTCATATGCGATATGGAGGCGGTCCTCGGCGAAGACCTGGCCGTGGAGATCCGGTGTCTCACGGCGGATATGATCAAGACCACGAACGTCCTCATCATGCTCGGCTGCGGAGAGGAATGCCGCGCCGAAAGCGACGCTCTCGCGAAGGAAGCACTTCGCCAGGTCGAGCAGTGCCTGGCGCTTGTCCAGAAGAAAGGAGGGGGCCTGGCAACCCGGGTATTCATCGTCCACCGGGAAGAGTAATCAGGTTCTGGATCGCATCTGTTCTCGATGATTGCTGACAAAATTCTCTTCCTGGTACTGGACGGGATCTCCGACCGCCCCTGCGAAGTGCTGGACGGGTTGACCCCGCTCGCCGCCGCACAGACCCCGGTTCTCGACAGGATCGCTGCTGAGGGCGTATGCGGGATCATGGATTCCGTCGCGCCCGGCATCCGTCCGGGGTCCGACACCTCCCACCTCGCCCTGCTCGGCTACCCGCCGCAGGAGTACTACACCGGCCGGGGCCCGCTCGAGGCCGAAGGGACCGGCATTCACATGACCGCCGGAATGATCGGGTTTCGGTGCAACTTCGCCACCGTGGATGCGAACGGCCTCGTCACCGACCGCCGGGCCGGCCGGATCTCCGCAACAGAACCGCTTGCAAAAGCCATCCGGGACGGCGTGAACCTCTCAGGGCTCGGTCTTGAGTTCAGGTTCGAGTCAGGCGCCGGCCATCGAGCGGCCCTCGCCCTCGTCGGAGAAGGGCTCGGCGATAAGGTCTCCTCGAACGACCCGAAGAAGGAC
This sequence comes from Methanoculleus sp., assembly GCA_035363235.1. GTDB lineage: Archaea > Halobacteriota > Methanomicrobia > Methanomicrobiales > Methanoculleaceae > Methanoculleus. The sequence continues at coordinate 388 of DAOSER010000069.1, read as the reverse complement.
GGGGTACGGCCACTCATCATCCGGCCCTGTACCGACGACCCGGCCGACCGGAAGACCGCTGAGGCCTGCAATGAGTTTATCCACCAGTCACAGGAGATCCTCTTCGACCACCCGATGAACGTCCGGCGGGTGGAAGAAGGGCTCCCGCCGGGAAATCTCCTCCTGATCCGGGGTGCCGGGAAGATGGGCGCGTTCCCACAGTTCCCCGAGCGCTACGGGCTCTCCGGGAGCGTCATCTCCGCGGCCACCCTCATCTCCGGGATCGGAAAGGTTGTGGGGCTCGAGCATATCCCGGTGCCGGGAACGACGGGGTCGGTCGACTCCGATCTTGATGCCAAGGTAAAGGCGGCCATCGGTGAACTCGACAGGAAAGACTTCGTCCTGATGA
>DAOSER010000068.1:0-10474 GCA_035363235.1 Methanoculleus sp. | reverse complement strand
CCTGCTCGAACTGCACGGCCTACCAGGCGGTCAGGCTGAACATCAAGGTGCGCGATCCGACCGAGTTCACCGAGAAGCGCTACGTGCACACCTTGAACAGCACCGCGATAGCGACATCGCGCGCGATCCGGGCGATTCTCGAGAACAACCAGAACGAGGACGGTTCGGTCACGATCCCGGAGGCTCTCAGGCCCTATCTCTACGGCAGCGAGACGCTGTAGAGGGGGCGGCAGCAGTTTTTCCGGCAGGTGCAGAACACCAAATAATTACTTTTTTCGTAACCCGGCTATCTCGCCCACCAGCATCCCGTAGACCCGGCGCTCCTCGCTAACGTCCTCGTAGGTGATGTACTGCGTCCCGTCGGAGAGTTCGACCGGTCGAAAGAGGATCCTCTTCTCCTTCCCGTCCCGGCACCGGACCGGAAACGTCCGCGGCCGGGAGTGGCAGGGGCCGGCCTCTTCCCGATCCGCCTTCCAGGCGGCGATCGCCTTACGGCGGCGGACGGGATCGGGGAACGCAAGCCGGAACCAGTCCCTCCCGGTGGGGATATCCTCAAGGGTGTATCCGAAGAGGTCGGTGAACGCCCGATTGAGGTAGGTGTAGCGGCCGTCGCTCTCGATGACGGCAGACGGGACGGGCGACGAGTCGATCAGGTCCCGGAACCGGCTCTCGCTGCGGCGGAGCCGTTCTTCGGTCTGCCGCCGGGCAATGGCGATGGAGACCTGGCGGAGGAAGGACTCGATCGCCTGTTTGTCTTCGAGCACCTCGCCGGGCGACAGAAATATCTTGACAGAGCCGAATAACCGGTCCTCCCAGACCAGGAAGGTGAGATTGATCTTCCCAAGATTCCATGTAGAACACATCTCTTCACAGATCTCCTCGGGGATCTGCCTGAAGAAAATATCCCCGTACAATGACAACTTTCCCAGACCAGGTTCCGGGTCTAACACGTACTCCTGGATACCCCGAGTCAGCAATGCCAGGGGATTCCCTCCCTGGGGATGCGATAATACCTTTTTGATGGGAAATGTCAGGCCAACGGGCTCCACCCCCAATAGGCGTGCCATACCAGCATGGAAGTCTTTATCCTGCGCCGCCTGCACGACGAACTCTCCCTCGACTTCGTCGTATGCCGCCACGAAAATTCGTGGGTTCGGCACGAGTTCGGCGATCTTTTCAGTGATATACTGGTAGATATCCTGCTCCGGCGGCATATCCACGAGCTCCATCGCGGTCTGGGCAAGAAACTCCATGTTCCTGACATACCGCTTCCGCTCGGTGATATCCTCGAGGACGAGGGTGCATCCCTTCTCCCCGTCCTCGAACGTCGTCGGGATTGCCTGCATCTGGTAGAAGAACTCGCCATCCTCCCGCGCATACCGGATATCGGCGATCACCTGCTCGCGCTCCAGGCCCTCGATCACCGCGAGCGCCTCGGGGGTGGAGACGACGGGGAGGGCGGCCTCCGCGAGCGTCAGACCCATTAACTCGTCCTTCGAGCGTTTGAGGGCTTTCTGGCACTGGTCGTTGACCTGGACGATCCGCTGGTCGGCATCGAGGATGAGGATCAGGTTCTTCGTGAAGCAGAGGAAGGCGGAGATCGGGACGCGCTGGGCGAGGGAGAAGAGTTTCGCGTTCCCGATCTGCCGCACATCGACTTTACCGGCGATCTGGAGGATCTCGAGGTGTTTCGAGACAGGGTTCCGGGTGACGCCGAGCTGCTTTGCCACCTCGGTGATGGTCATGCCCTTCGGCCGGAACCGGAGAGCGCGAAGGATGCGGTTCGGGAGATCGTGCTCCTCCTGCATGGGAACACAGAAGGTACAACACTATATATATCTCACCCACGAGCCCGCCGGCCCCGGCACCTTAGAGAAGAACGGCCAAAAATAACGACCTGCTCGCTCGATGCGCCCCTCACAGGCGCCGCTTAACAGCCCGGTACCGATGCCTGCCGGCAGAGATGCATCGTGCGTCCCTCAAAAGAGATACCATATAACCGAAAAACCTCATACGAATGTCTATGCCCCTCCTTCCATATGCAAAACCTCATATCCTCCTTCTCATCGGTATCGCCATAGCCGCGGCCGTCCTCTCCTCCGGGTGCATGCAGAGCGCCGGAACCGTGCAGGAAGCAGGTGACCTCAACCGGAGCACCCCGCCCCCGGGGGTAGCCTCCGATCTCGCGTCGATCGTCTCGGCCGGTGTCCGGGATGCCGGCGTTCCCGGTATCCTGATCGAGATCTCGACGCCGGAATGGACCTGGAACTACGCGGCCGGCAACGCCTCGGTCTCCCCCGCGGTGCCGGCAACGCCGGAGATGCGGTTCATCATCGCGAGCGTGACTAAGACCTTCACCAGCGTCGCGGTCATGCAGCTCGCCGAGGACGGAAAACTCTCGCTCGACGATTCCATCGACCGCTGGCTCCCGGCGGACGTGGCGGAGGCGATCCCGGAGAGCGAGACGATCACCATCCGCCGGCTCCTCGACCACACGAGCGGGATCGCGGATTACGACGAGGACGCGATCGTCCTCGAAGAGTACGAGAGCCCCGACATGCCGGTCCCCTACCAGAAAGGAATGCGGCAGAGCCTCGATGCCGGCCCCCTCTACCCGCCGGGAACGGATTACACCTACTCGAACGTGAACTATATCCTCCTGACCCTGATCATCGACGAGGCGACCGGAACTCCCTACGAGGACTATGTCACCCGCAACATCCTCGTCCCGGCGGGGATGAACGACACGTTCGTCCACCGGACTAACCACATCCCCGGTCCGCACATGCGGGCCCAGGAAAGCGATGAAGACGGGACCGTCATGGACTTCAGTGACCTTTATATCCAGTTCGACCGGGGCGCCGGGGATATCGTGAGCACGACGGCCGACCTCAACAGGTTCCACCGCGCACTTCGTTCAGGGGCGCTGGTCAGCCCGGCGTCGCTTGCGGCGATGGAGAATACCTCCCTGCAGTCCAGAAAGACCGGAGAGGTGGCCGGTCTGGGGGAGATGAGCGTCGGATGCGGTTACGGATACTTTACGCAACAGAATGCATCGGAGGGCCTGACCCTCTACGGGCATACCGGCGGGTACTACGGCTCATACACGATCCTCTATTACTGGGCCGAGAAGGACACCTACATTGCCATGAACAGCAATTCGGTGGCAAAAGCGGGCGCGGTAAATGAGAAGATCCTCGCCCCGGTTCTCCAGTACCTCAAGGAAGGGACGGTGGCCGGGCAGTAAGCTCCCTTCCTGCTCGGTCTGCTCTGGAATCGGGCTCTACAATCTCACCCGTTTTTCCGGGCCGTCTGCAGCGATATCGATGTGGTCGACCCTGCCGGCGCCCTACTTCCGTCGCAGCCCTGCAATCTCGCCCACCAGCACCCCGTAGACCCGGCGCTCCTCGCTAACGTCCTCGTAGGTGATGTACTGCGTGCCGTCGGAGAGCTCGACCGGCCGGAAACGAATCGTCTTCTCCTCTCCGTCCTGGCACCGGACCGGAAATGTCCGCGGCCGGGAGTGGCAGGGGCCGGCCTCTTCCCGATCCGCCTGCCAGGCGGCGATCGCCTTACGGCGGCGGACGGGATCGGGGAAGGCCAGCCGGAACCAGTCCTTCTCGGTGAGGATATCCGCAAGCGTATACCCAAAGAGGTCGGTAAATGCCCGGTTGAGGTAGGCGTAGCGGCCGTCGCTCTCGATAACGGCCGCCGCGACGGGCGACGAGTCGATCAGGTCCCGGAACCGTGCTTCGCTGCAGCGAAGCCGTTCCTCGGTCTGCCGCCGGGCAATGGCGATGGAGGCCTGCCGGAAGAACGACTCCACTGTCTCCCGGTTATCAAGTTTCATCCCCGGGCGAAGGAAGATGCCTGCGATGCCGAAGATCTGTTCCCGCCAGACCAGCCCCATGGTGTAGATCTTCGCGATGTCGAACCGGGTGAGGATTGCCTCGCAGACCTCCTCCGGGATCGCCTCAAAACAGAGGTCGTAGAACGACCACGAGGTCGATTCGGGGCGGAGGACGAACTCCCGCAGGCCGCGCATCAAGAGGGGGGTCTGGTAGTAGGGGGCATCGAAGGCCCGGCCGACCGGGACGATCAGGCCGACAGGGTCACGTCCTAGGATTTCCGTGAGCCCCTCCCGGAACCTCTCGCCGGCGACTGCCTGGATGACGAACTGCCGGTCGGCCTCGTCATAGGAGAAGATGTAGGCGTATGATCCCGGCGCGAGTTCCATGAGCCCGTCGACGACATACCGGTAGATATCATCCACCGGCTGCAGATCGACAAGTTCCATCGCCGTCCGGGCGAGGAACTCCATGTTCCGGACGTATCGTTTCCGCTCGGTGATATCCTCGAGGACGAGGGTGCACCCCTTCTCCCCGTCCTCGAAGGTCGTCGGGATCGCCTGCATCTGGTAGAAGAACTCGCTGCCATCCTCCCGCACGTAGGGGATATCGGCGATCACCTGCTCATGTTCCAGACTCTCGATCACCGCGAGCGCCTCGGGAGTGGAGACGACAGGGAGGGCAGCCTCGCGAATCGTCCGGCCGATCAGGTCGTCCTTCGACTGCCGGAGGTGCTTGAGGCACTGATCGTTGACCTGGACGATCCGCTGGTCGGCATCGAGGATGAGGATCAGGTTCTTCGTGAAGCAGAGGAAGGCGGAGATCGGGACGCGCTGGGCGAGGGAGAAGAGTTTCGCGTTCCCGATCTGCCGCACATCGACTTTACCGGCGATCTGGAGGATCTCGAGGTGTTTCGAGACCGAGTTCCGGGTGACGCCGAGTTGCTTTGCCACCTCGGTGATGGTCATGCCCTTCGGCCGGAACCGGAGGGCACGAAGGATGCGGTTCGGGAGATCGTGCTCCTCCTGCATAACAGGTGCACCCTTGCTGCACCGGTATATCATACTTCTGTCGGGACGAGGGCGGGGAGGGTGCATCCCCGGGTGTATCTTCCTGTTCCCCTATCCGGAGCAGTGCGATCGCCGATCGAGCGCTGCCCGGATTCGGCAACCGCCGCTCTCACACCTTACGGGATCGTCCGGACGATCCGCTCCTTCGTCACCTTCCCGGCGATGAAACGGGCGAGGACGAGGAGTGCGAGCCCGACCACCGCGAGGACCGCCTCCGTCGTCGCCGAGATGCCTGACCCGGCCGGCACAATCTGCTGAAACAGGACGATCAGGAAGATGAACCCGAATATGAAGACAAACCCGAGGATCTGGTTCTCCCGCATCCCGAGCGCGAGCTGGGCGGCGCCGATGAGCCCGGCTGAGGCGGCGATCCAGACCGGGACGACGGCTACGAAGTGAAGGAGGAGGAGGGGTTCGGCGGCGATGGTGACACCGGTGAGGCTGGAGATCGCTGCGACGCTCACCGCGGCCGAGAGAAGCATCATCACGTAGGCCGGGACGGTGACCCCGGCGGCCTTCCCCTCCCAGAGACGCTGGAGCGAGACCGGGGCGCAGAGGAGCGTCTCGATGGTGCCGTCCCGCTTCTCGCGGAGGAAGGCGTCGGCGCAGAAGATGTAGCCCAGAAAGACCGCGACCGGGAGGGTGATCATGGTGATGCCGGCGGTAACGGCCGCAGCGTCGCCACCGGCGCCCACAGCAATACTGAGAGCCGACATGACCGGGAACCAGATGGAGAAAATGAACGCGGTGATGAGGGCGCTCCGGTTCCGGACGGCGAGCCTAATTTCGCGGCGGGCGATGACGGCAAACGTGCTCATGCCGCACCCTCCACCCGGCCGACGTGTTCGAGGTAGATCTCCTCAAGCGACCGGGACGACCGACGGACCTCCTCGATACGGAAGCCTGCCCCGACAAGGGCCGTGATGAGGTCCGGTATCGTGCCCGGGTCGGTGAGGGTGCAGAGAAGACTGTTGCCGTCCGCGTCGCACTCCGTGACGTACGGCAGGTTTCCGGCGGTCTCGCACGCGCGGGAACGCTCGCCGGGGTCGGCGAGGGCGATCGTCACGGCCGGGCGACCAGATGCCTTGGTGAGGTTCTCTACCGAGTCGAAGGCCCGGACCCTGCCTCCCGCAAGGATTGCGACCGTGGAGCAGATGCGCTGGACCTCGTCGAGGTGATGGGAGTTTAGAAACACGGTCATCTCCTCCCGCCTGGAGAGTTCGACGATGAGGTCGCGGACCATCCTCTGCGCGCCGGGGTCGAGGCCGGAAGAAGGTTCGTCGAGGAAGACAACCTCAGGCCGGTGGAGGATGGCCCGGGCGATCCCGAGCTTCCGCTTCATGCCGGTCGAGAACGTCCCGACCGGGTCGTCCCGCCGGTCGGCGAGACCGACGAGTGTGAGGAGTTCGTCGATCCGCTCTGTGGGGTCTTCGACACCGTAGAGCCCGGCGTAGTAGGCCAGGTTGTCCGCGGCGCTCATCCGGTCGGCAAGACCGTTGTTCTCAAAGAGCACTCCGACCCGCGCCCGCGCATCGTCGTCGGCGGCAAGGTCGCGGCCGAGGACCCGGACCTCGCCCGCGCCGGGGGCGAGCAGCCCGAGCAGGATCCGGATCGTCGTGGTCTTTCCGGCGCCGTTCGGCCCGAGGTAGCCGAAGATCTCGCCATGCCCGACGGTGAACGAGACATCGCGGAGGATCTCGCGGCCGTCGAAGGACCGCGAGAGGCCCCGGACCTCGACGGCGTTCACGCCCGCCCCCTCCTCCCGCGCCGCACGGCGCAGGGCCGGGAGAGGGCGGGACGGATATCATGGGGCATGCGGAGAAGTCCGGTCGCATGACCATTGGAAACCATAGAGATAATTCGCCTTGCAGAACGTAAAAAAGTGACTTTTCCATGAAAGACGGGAATGGGAAACCCTATCTTGCCGTGGATGATATACTCCCCTCATGCGCCGCAAGACCCACTCCCGGGTCCGGCGGCTCAAAAAGGAGTCTTTTCGATGGAGTTCTCGTACGGCATCGACGACCGGCCGCGACCGGCATCGCTCCTCATCTTCGGCCTGCAGTGGCTCGCAGTGAGCGTTCCCCTCGTCCTCATCATCGGCAGGGTGGTTGCCGGGCTCGAGGCCGGGGGATCGGCCGTCCCGTACCTCCAGAGACTCTTCCTCCTCGTCGCCCTGGTGCTGCTCGCGCAGATCTATCTCGGGCACAGGCTTCCTCTGGTGCTCGGCCCGGCGACGGTGCTCCTGGTCGGCATCCTTGCAAGCCTTGATGCAGGATTCTCGGCGATCAACGGATCCCTGGTGATCGGCGGGCTCCTCCTTACCGGACTCGCAGCGACCGGGCTCATCGGATACCTCAAACGCCTCTTCACGCCCCGGGTGATCGCGGTCGTCCTCATGCTCATCGCATTCACCCTCGCACCCACCATCCTCAACCTGGTTACGGACGGGGGTGGCACGGTTCCGGCGACACAGACCTTCCTCTTCGCCATCGTGTTTGCGCTTGCCCTCTTCGCCGCGAGCGGGCTCCTTGCGGGGATTTGGAAGTCGACCCTGGCGCTCTGGGCGATCCTCCTCGGCACGCCGGCCTACATCGCCCTCTTCGGAGCGGTCCCCCTGCCGCCTGCGGATACCGTCCTCGTCGCGCTGCCTGAAAACCTGCTCGCGCCGCTTGCCGTGCCCGACGCCGGGGTGCTCGCGGCGTTCCTGGTCTGCTACCTCGCGCTCGCCGTAAACGACCTCGGGTCCATCCAGTCGGTGGGCGGCCTTCTTGGGGCCGATGCGATGGAGGAGCGGGTGAACCGCGGGGTTGCCGTCACGGGCCTCGGGAACGTTCTCGCGGGAGTTACAGGTGTGATCGGCCCGGTGAACTTCTCGCTCTCCCCGGGCGTCATCGCCGCCACCGGGTGCGCGTCCCGGTTCGCCCTGGTCCCGGCCGCGGTCGCACTCGGGCTTATGGCTGCATCGCCCCTTGCCATCGGCTACCTCGAGAGCATCCCGGGCCCCGTCATCGGCATCGTCCTCATCTACGTCATGGCCTCACAGATCGCAGCGGGGCTTGTGCTCGGACAGGAGAGCGGGGCGATCGGGGCTTTCGAGGATGGCCTGATCGTCGGCATCCCCCTTCTTCTCGGGACACTGGTGGCGTTCCTGCCCCCGGATGTCGCCGCAGGGTTTCCGGCAATGATCCGTCCTCTGGTCACGAACGGTTTTGTTGTGGGCGTCGTCACCGTCCTCGCGCTCGAGCACATCGTCTACCGGCGGCAGCGGGGTCGGGGTTGAGCAGGTACGCCCGGGCTCCGTCCCTTCCCCAGAACACTGGAGAAGAGGGAGGGTTATGGTGAGATACGGTGTGAGGAGGTCATCTGAGAGTGGAGTGACGTCGGAGTGACTGATGCCAGTGATTCCTCCCTCTGGAGATCATAGTCGACAACCAAAACCTTCCTGTCCAACAGCATCTGGATATCATTCATCGCATCGGACCCCGGGGTGAGGTCGAGATAGTTGTACCCAAGGACCACGACATCCCCTGCACCGAGCCCACCTGTATAACTGTTGGCAACCAGCGGCCCGATGTCACGGACCTGATTGGCCGTAAGGTTAAGGGAATCCAGGCTCTCCAGGCCTATAAGGGGGCTGAGGTCGCGAATCCGGTTGTTACCTGAAGATAGCACCTCCAGGCTGGTCAGATCGGCAAGGGGGCCGAGGTCGCGGACCAGGTTGTCCTCGATCCAGAGGTCACGCAGGCCGGTCATGCCGGCAAGGGGCCTGAGATCGTTAACCCGATTACCCGCGAGGTAAAGCGACGTCAGGTTGGCCAGGCCGGCGAGAGGCCTGATGTCACTGACCTGATTACCTGCGAAATCAAGCAACGTCAGGTTGGTCAGGTTGGCAACCGGGCTGATGTCACTGAGCTGATTGTCCGTTAAATGAAGCGAATGCAGGTTGGTCAGGTTGGCAAGAGGACCGAGATCGCTGATCCGATTGTTTGCCAGCGAAAGTGTCTGCAGATCAGTCAGACCGGTAAGGGGCCTGATATCGCTGACCTGATTGCCATCGACGCTAAGCCCCTGCAGATCAGTCAGGTTGGCAAGGGGACCGAGATCGCTAATCTGGTTGTTGTAGAGAGTAAGCGACGTAAGTCCGGTCATGCTGGCAAGGGGACCAATGTCGCGGACCTGGTTGTTTCCAACCCAGAGCGTCTGCAGGTTAGTTAGGTTGGCAAGGGGACTGAGGTCACCGATCTGATTTTCATCGAGGTGAAGCCAATGCAAGTTGGTCAGGCCGGCAAGAGGGCCGAGATCGCCGATCTCGTTGGCCCATATCCCAAGTTCCTGTAAGTTCGTCAGGCCGGCAAGGGGACCGAGATCGCTGATCTCGTTGCCCGTGAGATAAAGTGTCTGCAGGTTGACCGCATGCTCCAGCCCCGACAGATCGCTGATCCCCCTGTACTCTGCATACAACTCGGAGAGCGTGGCCATATCGTCAGTGGTGATATTCCCCTCGGGTTTATCCAGCTCCTCGCGCACAGCAGCTTCAAGGTTGGGATCGGGGAGGGAGACAACCTCACCCGCCGCCACCACAGCAGGCACCGCCGAGAGCATCACGCAGAAGACCAGGACAAGCATAAGGGTGCGATTGTTCATCACCCCAACACCTTTACGGGTAAAAATAGAGGCTAAATTATTCATTATCATCACCAATTAATTTTGTTCGGCACAGATCTCAGTATTTCCGGCCGCGAACCCGGGACCATGCCCGATACCATCACGCCGGTGCAGAGCACCGGTTCCGGAAGAATGCCGGGATACTCTTGATACAACCTCCTTCCATCATCCAGCAGATGCAGCAGGTTCTGAGTGCGGATCGGCTTGCAGGCCGATCATCCTCAGGGCTCTCGCGTCTACGGGGCGGATCGATGCCCTCCGGCCCCGGGAAGTCCAGAAGTTATAGAGCGACCATAGAGCTGCCGCTATTATTTAAGCATATGGCGCGATGGAGGCAATGACCTGCATACCCGGCACACAGATGACGTAAAGAGCGGGGAGAAATAAATGCAGATCTCCCGGAATCAGTTTTAACAAACGAAATCAGAAGAAAATCAGGATGAATGGGCCCGATGCGATTCGAACGCATGACCTCCCGGTTATCAGCCGGGTGCACCACCGGCTATGCTACGGGCCCGGATACACTCGTATTAGTGCCTGTAAATGTTGTATCACTTTCAACATAAAGGTTGCGTCAAATCCCTGCTCGGGATCTCCTGATAACAATACCACTATAGAACATGCATGTGATAGCACAGATACAGCATCCTCAACGCTGGTCGCCGCCGGCCGGACCCAGAGAGTCCCGCCCCGTTCCGCCTCGTTGCCGTCTCTTTTTGGCGGAGAGAATGTAAAGCAGCCTCCGTTAACACCAAAACCACATATACAACCCCTGCTGAACGGCAGGGCTCATCGCTGAAAGACATGACAAAAGGAACATGGGCCCGATGCGATTCGAACGCACGACCTCCCGGTTATCAGCCGGGTGCACCACCAGCTATGCTACGG
>DAOSER010000067.1:0-10904 GCA_035363235.1 Methanoculleus sp. | reverse complement strand
GTGCTCTTCAGGAAAGGGGATATGTACGTCGCGGAGTGCCCGGAGGCCGGCACCGTCAGCCAGGGCAGGACGGTGGAGGAGGCGGTGGCCGGCCTCAAGGAGGCTACGGAATAGTACCTGGAGGAGTTCCCCAAGACAGGGGAAGGCCGATCATCACAACGTTTGAGGTGGCCTCCGGCACCGGGGCGTGAGGCGATGATTACCGATTGGGGGATATGATCGATGGCAATCGAGGCAATCGAGGAGGAGTTTCAGAAGAAAGTCTGTAGCCAGATCCATCTCCGCCCGGAGGGCGTCAACCGGTACCGGGTCTTCACACCGTTTGTCTTTGACGATGGAGACAACCTCGCAATCGTCCTGAAGGATGAGGATGGCGCCTGGACGCTGACGGATGAGGGACATACCCTCATGCACCTGACTTACTCGATCGATGCAAGGGAGTTCGAGCGGGGAACTCGCCAGAAAGTGATCGCGAGCGTGCTATCCCGGTTCGGACTGGAGAACAATCGGGGTGAGCTCGCTATTCGCATCACGGGCGATCAGTTTGGAGACGCGCTCTGGAGTTTCGTCCAGGCGCTGATCCAGCTATCGGATCTTACGTATCTATCGAGATCGCGTGTTTATTCCACGTTCCTGGAGGATTTACATCACCGCCATATGTCACATCCTGCAACGCGACTACTCACTCCCTCCGTATCCTCTCAAGCACCCACTCCATCTGCTCTTCCATCTCCCGTGCAAGCACCCCGCGCCGGTGCTTGTAGCCGGCCAGCCTCGCAAACTCCGCCTCGAGGTCCACCGGCTCCGGCTCCGGCACGACATAGTGCGACACGTCAAGATCATAGCCCCGCCCGCGAGAGCCCGCCGGCACCCCCCTCAGTTCGATCTCACGCGTGGAAACGACCTGGCAGTGCAGGTCAGGTATCCCGGGCGCGGCAATCTCGCCCTTCCGGTGGAATGTCGAATACAGGTTGACGATCGTCCTGGCCTGCTCATCGGCAAGCGCCTTCCTCCCCCGGTCCACGGGAAGGCCCGATGCATCGACAAAGAGGATGCGTCCTTTCGTCTCCATCGGCTTCTCCGGGCAGATCAGCAACAGATCGACGTCCACCCGGATCGACGGGAAAAGCCCGTTCGGGAGCCGGACGATGGCTTCGAGAGCATCTGACTCGACAAGCCACTCCCGTAAATCCGTATAACTCCTCCCTGCAAGCGCCTTCCCCGGAACCAGCATCACCAGACTATCCCACCGGGCAGGGTACCCCTTGAACTCATCATACGGGAATCTGCCGCCCTCTGGACGGATATATTCCGGCCACTCGACCAGGTCGAGCAGCACGAGATCGAACTGATCATCGCCCACATCAGGGAAGCTCCGAACACGATCCGCTGAGTCTGAAAACCGTTCAATGCCGCCCCCCTCCAGGCCGTTAACCGCCAGGTTCAGCCAGGTGATGCAGTAATCCTCATCACCAGAGACCGTACCACGGAAGGAGACATAGGGTTCCGAATAGTTCTGAATAATATGGCGCGCACACCTGACAAGCAGGCTCCCGGTGCGGCATACCGGATCATAGAACGTCATCCAGGGCAAGGAACCCACAAGTTCCACGATGAGGTCCGCGACCGGCAACGGCGTGCTATATCCCCTATGGGCTGCCTCGGCAAGGCGGTCGGATACCCCCATGCGGACGTTCTCGCCGTTAAGCGATATATCCTCAAAAAGGGTGGTGAGTTTCCAGACCATCTCGCTGAACTCCTCCAGCCCGGACTCCTTCGGCGGGGCACATTCTCCCGGCAGAGCAAGGTTGCCGATGGCCTCCTGGAATATCCCGGCAGCATCCGAGGATCTGGCTTTACCCGCGCGCCTCAACACCATCCAGTAATCCGGCATCGAACGCTGGATGAAGAGGAAGCAGAGCCCGTAAATTCCTGCCTTTGTCTCCGGTATGCCGTATGCTTTGAACAGCGAAAGTACCTTTCTGGTGTAGTTGACGATGGCGCGCTCAGAATCCTTTCGTTCACCATCCCTCCAGCCGGACCCCTCCTTCATAGCCGACCACCCCTTCCCACGCAGAGCAGCGCATCCATGATCCTCATCCTGGCCTCCCTCTCCTCAGAGAGGAGACGCTCGTACTCGTAGTAGGTGCGAAAGAGCCGGAAGACCTCACTCCCCATACCCTCACGGGGCAGGCAGATCTCGATATCCAGTAAGGCCTTCGGACTAATGCGGACGACATGGGTCGAACCGCTGGCATACTTCTTCAGCTCGTTCTGCCCGAGCGGGGAATTGAGGTAGGATGCAACGTACTCGGCAGAGCAACCCGGGAGAAGAGTCACCGCGATGATGTTCTCACTTATCATCAGGCCCTCGTTGCCTTCGTCGGCAACAGCACACTTAAACGGTGGCCCTTGGGTCGTCAGCACCAGGTCGCCAGCACGGACCAGTACACTCTGAATATCGATATCTTCGCTCTCCAGCGGCCCGGCATCTATCCGCTTCTTTTTCTGGATTCTCCCTATCGGATCGATGGCGATATCCTCGATCCTGACCAGATCGGCCCGGTCATCCAGGCCGGATACCCACTCAATCTGGTAGGCAGACAACCCACGCCGTGGCTGGTTCTCTTTAGAAGGGCCGAGCATCTCCCGGAATTTCACTCTCACGGGCCGGCCCACGATATGGTTGTCTCTCATCATGCTTACCCATATAGGGTTTCTCCCCCTGGGCATATATAGATCGTAGGTTGCAACTTTTATTATGATTAAGATGCGAGCATCCGCAATTCATAGTGAGTTACTTGCAACATTAAGAGGATTGAAATAGATCGCTGCCGATGATCTACCATGGTTCGGAAGAAGACCTCTCAGACCTCGAATGCGTCGGGCCCTCCCTCCCCGGGGTGCCCTGCGGGATTGAGCATGAAATGGGTATCCGGATGGAGAAAAAAACTCCTCTCCGGGAGCAAATGCCCCAAAGCCAGGGGGATGGGTCCCCGCGAGATCACCCTGATGCCGGGCAGGATAGGGGGTGAAGGCATCAGGCCTGCTCCGTGGCCGGTGGCGGTTGTGGGAAGCGGTGACGAACGATTCACCGCGGAGGGATCACCATGAGCTCGTGGATGGAGGTGGAGGACGATGTACCCATCCACCTCTGGAACGCCATGTATGATGACAAATTCATCACCGGTGACGAGGATAATGAATCCCTCGAGGCTCTCTACCCCGCAATCCATGCCGCCCTCGCCCGGCGGAAGAAGTGGGTGACGCTGGATGCGATCTACGAGATCGCACAGGAGGTCACCCGGGGCCAGTCCCTCCCCCCGGAATTCCAGGCCCGGGTTATCTTCGCGGTAGAATGGCACGCCCGGCAGATGTCGTATCTCCGGGAATACCGGCCGGCACCCGTCTGGCAACCCTTCCGGCGCGGAGGACCGCTCGCCACACCCTGGTACGATGACGGTGAAGAACCGCCGCGAGTCCCGGGGCTCACCTCGGTCTTCCCCTCGCTGGAGGAGGTCGAGGATGCCCTTCACCTCGATACCCCATCCATCACGACGTATAACATCTACAGGATCATCGCCGACCTCTACCGGACCTTCGGGGTCTTCCCCGATTTCCCGACGCTGATCGAGCGGTTGCGGCAGAACCCGGTGATGCTTCACGAACAGTACGCCCGGATCTGGTACATCTGGAGGGCGACGGCCGATCTGCACCACCTCATCCGTGACAGAATGCAGAGGGTGCGTGACGCGGCAAGATGACGGGCCGCGAGTGCTGCACGAGAGAAATTCGGCTACACGGGCCGGGCGAGTTCGCCGGGATGATCGGCCACCATGGTATAAACCCGGCAGAAGGCCTGCCCGTCTTGCCTGGGGGGGACGGTGACCGGACCCCCCAGGAATCAACCCCTGCAAAAGGGCTGCCCCGCCTGCCGGCACAGGGGCGAACCTGCCGGCGGCGCCCGCTCCCTCCGCCATGAGGAAAGGACAGACACGGGAACCGTCGGCACTGCTCGAACGAAAAGATGCGTTTTACACCAAGGAAGTGAGAAGATGAACGGAACAGACAGGGATATGAAGGCTCTGTTGATCGATAGCCTCAAAGAGATCCTCCCGATCTACAGCCCCTCGTACGAGGAGGCAGCGATGGGAGCATACATCCACGCGCGCCTCCTCTCAAACGACTGGGGCGTCACCCGGGACGACATGGGAAACATCATGGCCGTGCGGGGTGCGCGGCCGGATGCCGGTTACATACTACTAAATGCCCACCTGGATACCTGCCAGTCCGAGCACGACCGGGATCTCCAGGATAGCCTGCGCTACGATGAAGCCAGGGGGATCTTCCTGGCAGAAAGCCCTGACGGCGATCGCCAGCAAGTGGCTGGCGATGATCGCGCGGGTTTAGCACTAATACTGGCTCTCGCCCGGGGGACAGATCTGCCCTTCAAGATCGTATGCACCGTTCGAGAAGAGTGCGGTCAGCAGGGCATCCAGGAAATACCTCCCGAGTTCTATGCCGATTGCGCCTTCGGCCTGACCCTCGACCGGAAGGGAAGGGGGGACATCATATCAACCTACAGCGGAAGAACGTGCGCTCCACCCTACATCGTCACGAACCTCATAGCGCTGGGAAAGGAGGAAGGGATGGACTATTGGAAGGTAAACAACGGCTCGATTGCCGATACATACCATATCGCCAGGTTCATCCCGGCAGTGAACATATCGGTGGGCTATTACAACCCGCACACCCGTCACGACTACATCCTGGTCGATGAGACGTACGGAGCGCTGCGACTTGCCCATGCAAGCATCGAGTGCCCTGAGCGCCTGCTTCTCCGGCCGGCATCATCCGACTGAACCCCCGGGAGCCCGAACCACCCCTCACCGGGCGGATTAGCCGGGTTCTGCCGAACCGACCGCTCGTGGGGGGCACCCAACCCTCCCATCCGCGTAGCGACCCCCACACCGGAGAAGGGCTCCGGGAGCCAGGGCATCTCCCCGATACGATGCCAGGAGCCTTACACCGCCTGAGCACACAATAGGTTTTGCACAACGCCCCATTCATCAATCCCTGATGAATGTACGAGACCTCTTCTGATCTCCACCTTTGCCACGAGAGAACGTCCCGTGCGATACCGGGCTGGAGCATAATTCTGGCCCAGATCGTCTAAAATCCCTCAACAATAGCCGAATTTTTAACCCTGCCCAATGTAAAAAGTTTTATTTGAAAAAGTATTTATCAGGCCCGGGTGAATTGAGCATACTGAGCAACTCAGGTGATCCAATATGAGTCTTGCTGATGTAAATTATCTGAAAGGTCAGAAGGAATACCAGAAGATGGCGAAGCACCTGCTCGCGATCATGGAACCGCTGATACGGTGCTCCACCCCGTCGGGGAGAGAGGTGGAGGTTGCAGAACGCCTCCTGCAGTTTGTCAACGGGAGATGCCCCGGCTGGACTGCATTCTCTGACCGTGATGGTGCTGAGGGGATTGGAAACGTTCTTGCAGTCCCCACCCAGTATGTGGATCGGTCGAACAGGTTTGCCAGTACAAAGGCCCTGCCGATCATCATGGCACACATGGATACGGTCGACATGAATGACCGTGAACAACTCTCGGCCTATACCTTCTCGGACTCGATTGACGGCCATGGGATTGTCGGGGGGGATCAGGATTTCGTGCTCGGATTCGATGACAGAGCCGGAATTGCACTGATCCTGTACTTGATGAGCACCTCCCGGGACCCTGAATTCAAGGTTCTTTTCACCGTCGAGGAGGAGAGTACCCGGCACCAGGACTTACGGGTTGATGGACGCGGCGGTGGGGGCGGGATCCAGTACGCGTTGACCGCGTATCGCGAGTACTTCGACACATCTCCATGGACAATAATGGTGGATCGCGCAGAGGACAGGAGTGAACCGGTTGGAAGGGGCTCAATCCGTAAAACGCCCTCTGACATTGTATACAATTACTTCCATCAGGACACCTGTTCGCCGGCATTTAGAGGAAAAATCGAGGCAATCTCTCAGGATCTCTCGACGCCCATGAGATCCGCCGAAAGCGGTGCCAAAGGCGATACGTACAACATCTACAAGCACTATCGACATGGGAGCAGACCCTATGCATCGGTGAACCTGGCCGCCGGGGGATATCGCGAGCACAAACCCGGCGACTACCTCTGCATATACGAGACAATCCGAACCCTGAGAGTCGTTGAGGAATGCATCCGGCAACAGGATGACCTGTACCAGGCATCACAGGCGCAGTGAAGAGTTCCAATGACCGGGGTGCAGGAGTGTAGCAGCACTGACCCTCGTGCGCAGGGCTCAAGCACCGGTCGTCGGCGAACATCTATATTACGCTCCGGGTGCAGATCATTGGCGGTATGCGCGCCGGCATTCCTGAGGGAGCCCCGTGCCCACCCGGGGCACCCTCCCCCATCGAGGATCAGGGCTGCTCGCCGTACACATCGTACATCAGCCGGCCCATATCCGTCAGCATGATCCTCTTTGCCTTATCCTTCCCTTTCGCCGTCTGGATCAAGCCCTTCTTCTCAAGGATCTTGACATGATGGCTCATACCACTACGGCTCATCCTGCTACTCGACTCGGCATAAGGGGCTTCGGGCGCTTCTCTTCTGCTCTTGAACTCCACCCTCTCGATGAGTTCGTCCTGTGAATTGACCCCATCCTGGATTGCAGCGAGAATCGAGAGGCGGGTCTTCAAAGGCTTGCAGACGGGCACCAGAGGGATCTGCATCGACTCCGGACCCCCCTCCCCCCGCTGCTCTGTAGCGGCGCCGGTGAGGATGATGGTTGAACCGGTGAGACAGGCGGTGATATACCCCGGAATGACCAGGAAAGGATCGTTATCGCAGATGTTTATCAGTACCGTGTTGCCCGCGCGCCGTTGCTCCAGCGCCGCATCGGTGATCCTCTTTGCGATCTCCATGACACCCTCCTCGGCAATCCATTCTACGCGGAGATCAAGTCCGACTCCAAAAAGACCACGCACTTCATCGAGAAATGAGTCATTACAGGTCTCAGGCGTCTTCCGCACGAGAAGAACGGCCGATTGCATCTGGTAGGCATATGACGCCCGGATCGAACCCTCAAGGTACCGGATATCAGGCCCTGCCAGGAACAAATGGGCATTCTTACCGGATTTGTCCATACATATATATCGCACTGATATAAATATATGATATCGATCATGGTTAGTCGTAGTAATTATTTGATATAGGTACTTCGATATTTTTATAAACTATGGCGGCCATGTACTGGTCAAGGGACGGCGCTCGAAACTGGTAAAAGCTCTGTCTGAGGAGTTAGAACAATGGATCAGTTCATTCACAAGTGGTTTTCGGCCATCAGGTTTGGAAGGCCGCGCAATTTCGGCAGGATGCACATCTTTCCCATCTATCACGACAAAACCGGGGGGCCGGAATACCTGACCCTGGGGGAGGCGCTGAAGAGCGGGCTTCTCACGATCACCGAGGTGAACGAATCCGGATCAGTTCCTGAACTGAAAGCCGTAAACAGGGCGGAACTGCCAATCCTCATCCTGGATGGTGAGCAACTGGTGGGTTCCAAACAGGACCGCGTGACCAACGCCACCATCCTCGTGCCACCGATGGAGGCGATCACCATCCCGGTGAGCTGCACCGAGGCGGGGAGATGAACCTACACCTCCCGGGCATTCACCGAGGCGGAGTTCGTCATGCCGGCTGAGATCCGCAAGAGGAAAGCCGGCTATATCGCCGAATCACTGAAGGGTGGCCGGGGGTTTGAAGGGGATCAGGGTGCCGTCTGGCGTGACGTCGGTGAGATGAACGAGAAGGCAGGGGCTAAATCGGTGTCAGGAGCCATGAAGGATGGATTTGAGGCGAAACGGCACACGATCGAGGAGTATCGCACCGCGTTCAAGAAGATGAGGCGGCAGAAAGGGGTCCTCGTCGCGATCGGCGGCCGGGTGGTCGCGCTCGAAATGGTCTCAAGCGAGCGCGCTTACCGGCAGCTCCACCCGAAGATTATCCGGAGCTACGCTCTGGATGCTCTCCTCTACGAGGAGCAGGGAAGTGGAGAGGTGAACAATGCAACACCATGGGATTTCCTCGGCGGACCTATGGCCTCATGCACCTGCGAGGCTTTTCCCTCGGTCGGCCTGGGTAAGGATGTACGAGTGAGCGGTGGGGAGGTGACAGGATCGGCCCTGGTGTACCAGGAGACGCCGGTGCACCTCTCGATCTTCACCGGGCACCGTCCCGAGATCAGGGAGAGTTATACACATGTTGAGGAGTGACCTCTTCTCCATCCTCGCTGACGTCGTCCGCTTCCACACCCCATCGGGTGTGGAGTTGCCCCTTGCCAGGCACATAGCCGCCACGTACCTGTCTGACCGGGACTGCACCATCGATGCGATGGGCAACCTGCTTGCGCGGCCGAGAGGGTCGACCGGCAGGCCCCTCCCCCTGCTCAACGCCCATCTCGACATACATCCCCGCCACTCGGACCCGGGAGATGCCGGGATCCTGGCCAGACCGGGTGTCATCAGCCTGGTGGATGGGAGTGACTGGGTATGCCGGCCATCAGAGCCGGTGCAAGTAGGATTTGACAACAAAATCGGGGTTGCCCTGGCGCTCGCTCTTGTTCGGCGCCCCGGCCTCGACTTCAAGGTCGTTTTTTCTACGCAGGAGGAGACCGGGCGGAGAGGCATCCAGTACGCAGTCGAGACATCTCCAGAGTTCTTTGAAGACACGTCCTTCGTGCTGACTCTAGACCGCCACTCATCCGAAGGTCCGGACATCATATACCAGTATAAAGGCCGCCGGATGGCTCCGGATGGGTTCCTCACCTGGTTAGAGCGTGTTTCCCGGCAGGCCGGAAATCCAATGTACCGGCGGGTCGGAAGCCCCAACCGGTGTGCGGATGCCTATAATATCTCATGCGCGATAAACGGGCCTGTCGTCAACCTCTCCACAGGTATATATGACGAGCATACGCGATACGATCGGCTGAACTTCCGCGAGGCCGAGGGGACGCTCCGTGTCGTGGAGCGCTGCCTCCGGGAGGGATGGAACCCGGGTATCAGGCCTGCTCTGGGGCCGGCGGCGGGGGAGAGCGGCGGGATGCAGGAAGTGCTCGACGCGGCGGGGAGGTGATGGACCGATGGCGATGCTGATCCTTGAATGCTGCACGAAGAAGGCCGACTACAACAACGGCTATCGAGACGGCTACGTCCTCAACGAGTTCCTCCGGATGATCGACCACCCGGTTGACTACCGCGAGATCTCGCGAAAGTCCGATCTCCTGGATCTGCTCTCGGACGACCCCTGCTACGAGCACGTCTACATATCCTCGCACGGGATGGTGCAGGAGGATGAGGCGTATCTCCAGCTCCCCCGGGCACGGGTCTACCCCGAAGATTTCCCGGAAGGCTGCTTTGCAAATACAGAACTCGTGGCGCTCTCGGCCTGCTCGCTTGGGAAGGCCGCGTTCGCCGACCCGTTCATGGAGCAGACCGGCGCCCGCCTGCTCGTCGGCCCGAAGAAAGAGGTTCTGTTTGCCGATAGCGCGATCTTCTTCCTGAACCTCTTTTACCTGATGCACCGGCAGGAGCGGGGGGCAAAGGGCGCCCTCGCCCGCACAATCGATTTTTTGAAGAGCACCCGGCCGTTCACGGGGGCGTTTGCGGTGCGGACCGGCTGAGGGTTGTCTCATCAGGGGCGGGTGTCCGCCGGCATCTCTCCCGACACCTTTTTTGGGGTGCGGGGTACATTTTCGGTATATGACCCACTGGATCGCCTCCTCTAACCGCGAGAACGCAAAGATCCTCGATACGAAGCACATCTGGGGAGTCCCCCGCCGGAACAAAAACCTCCTGCACCGGGTGAAGCCCGGCGACACCATACTCGTCTACATCCGGCAGGAGAGGGAGGGCGACGCCATCCTCCCCTCCGCCATAACCGGCGCCTACGAGGTCGTTGCCGAACCCTACGAGGACCACACCCGCCTCTTCGTCACCCCACCGCATATGGGCGGCGAGGTCTTCCCCTGCCGGATGAGGGTCCGGCCGGTGGCGATCTTCGCCGAACCGCTCGAGTTCAAACCCCTGATCGAGGACCTCGCGTTCATAACGAACAAGAAGATGTGGTCCGGCCACCTCCGCGTGGCCATGCGCGAGATCCCCGAGGAGGATTACCGCCTCATCCTCCGGCGGGCCGGCGTGGAGGCATAACCGATGTCCACCATCACCGGCGTCACCTTCCCTGTCCAAAAACGCCTCATGTCCCGGTTCTTTGCCGACGGCAAGACCGTCTTCATCAAGCCGGCCACCGTCTACAAAGAGCTCCGGAGCGGCATGAAACTCGTCTTCTACCAGTCCCACGAGGATACCGGCTACGTCGGGGAGGCGGCGATCAAGCGGATCGTCATCGACGACGACCCCTTCGCCTTCTTCGATACCTTCGGCGATGCGGTCTTCCTCACGAGAGAGGAGGCAAAGGCCTACGTCGAAGGCCAGGGGCGGTGGCAGGGGGTCCGGGTCAGGAAAGACGAACCGAAGAAACGCCCCTGGATGGCGCTCGAACTCGAGGATATCCGGGAGTACGATTCGGTGAAGAAACCCGAGCGGTTCGTGCCGGTCGGGGGAAGGTATCTCCGGGAGTGAACCCCATCGCGCCCGGCGATGAAGATCGGCAGCACCACCGCTCCCGGCGACCTTCGCCGGCCCGTCTCGTGAATGTTCGGAGCTCGTGACCAGATGTTCGGAGTTCCCCCGGCAAATGTTCGGAGCTCGACCTCGAACATATCGTCCTGGCTCCGAACATTTCACCCTCTATCGGGTGGGGAATCTTATCCCGACGAAAGTGGGGAATCTTATCCCGACGAAAGTGGGGA
>DAOSER010000066.1:0-10984 GCA_035363235.1 Methanoculleus sp. | reverse complement strand
AGTTCCTGGTCTCGTTCGGCATCCTCCTGATGGTCGGCCTCGCCTGTGCGCCGCATGTTATCAACAACGTTCTCGCCGCAAAAGAGGCACGTTACTTCAAGTGGGCGCCGCTCGTCGCGTTCGCCATCTACGCGGTCGTGATGTTCCTCGTGAAGTTTACCGGGTTCGCCGTCCGGTCGCTCGTCGAGGAGGGAACGATCGTCCTCCCGGACGCCGTGAACGCCCAGGACTACTCCTTCATCCTGGGGGTCGAATACGCGATGCCGAACGTGGCATTCTGGGCGTTCTTCGCGGTGATCGTCCTCGCGGCGGTGATGTCGACGACCGATCGGCTGATGCTCACCGTCGGCACCTCGTTCGCGTGGGACATCTACAAGAACATCTTCCGCCCCTCGGCGACCGATAAGGAGGTGCTCCTGGTCTCAAAGGTCGCCATCGTCCTCGGGGCCGGCGGGACGCTTCTGCTCGCCATCAACCCGCCGGAGATGCTCGCCTTCCTGATCTGGATGGGCATCGGAGTCATGCTCGCGACGTTCGCGGTCCCACTGCTCGCCGGGCTCTACTGGCGCGGCGCGACCGGCGAGGGAGCGATCGCGAGCATGGCGGTCGGGCTCGCCGCCTCCGGCATCTTCGGCTACTGGCACCAGTTCGTGGCAAAACTCCCGGTGCACTTCAGCCTCTATGCGCTCATACTCTCGGTCGTCGCGATGGTCGTCGTGAGCCTCCTCTCCGCCCGGAGTTCGTCAGATGTGCTCGACGGCACCCGGACCGGCTGGTTCATCCAGTCACCCGGGAGCGCTCCGCGGGCCGGCACCCCGGGAGAGACCTGGCTCGTCGATCAGGACTCGCCCCGCCAGCAGTGACGGCGGGGCACTCCCGGCATTTTTTAACGTCTCTATACGAGATCGTGCCGGCGTGATGGTGCGGTCTTCGCAAAGTCCATATCCATAAACAGATAGACTGCTGATACAACCGGTGGACAGCGGGGACGGTCGGCATGCCGGCTGGATCGAACCGGGCCGTTTGAGGTTGCCATGAAGACCATCATCTACTATTTTACCGGCACCGGAAACTCCCTTGCCGCTGCAAAGAAGGTCGCCGAAACCCTCGGGGATACCGAGATCGTTCCGATAGCGGCGTTCCGGAACACCACGGGCGCGATCACCCCCAGCGCCGACCGGGTCGGGATCGTCTGTCCGGTCTATTTCTCCGGGCTCCCGGCAATGATGGCGTCGTTTGCCGAGCGTCTCGACCTCGCCGCGGCAGACTACGTCTTCTCGGTCGTCACCCACGGAGGGGGCGGAGGCTCCGCGGCTCTCCGGCAGCTCGATGGAATCCTCGGGGAGCGGACCGGAAGGGGGCTCGACGCGGGGTTCGCGGTAAACATGCCGGGCAACTACATCCTGATGTACGGGTCGCCGGCAGGGGAGAAGCGGGAACACCTGCTTGCCGCGGCGGACGCGGAACTTGAGAGGATCGCGGAGCGGATCCGGCAGGGTGAGAGGATGAAACTTCCGAACTCGCCGGCTGCACGGATCGTGAAAGCCATCATGTACCCCCGGTTCCGCTCCCGCGCCCACGGGGAAGACCGCAGGTTCACGGTCACCGAAGAGTGCACGTCCTGCGGCATCTGCGCGAGCATCTGCCCGGCGGAGAACATCGAGATGGTCGATGGAAGGCCGGTCTGGAACCACCGGTGCGAACTCTGCTGCGGGTGCATCCACCTCTGCCCGGTTGAGGCCATCCAGGCCGGAAAGGGTACCGAGGGGAGGGTGCGCTACCGGCACCCGTCGGTCACCATGGCCGAACTGGAGCGTTAGCGAGGAGACGAGCCATGAAGACCGTCATCTACTACTTCACCGGCACCGGCAACTCGCTTGCCGCGGCAAGAACGATCGCCGCGGCCCTCGGGGAGACCGAACTCGTCCCGATCGCATCGCTGGCGGACATCCCGGGGACTATCGCCCCGGCGGCCGACCGGATCGGGATCGTCTGCCCGGTCTACGACTGCGGGGTGCCGGTCATGGTCGCCGACTTCGCAGGAAGGCTCGACCTTTCGCGAGCGGAGTATACCTTCGCGGTCGTCACGATGGGCAGGATAGGGGTCTCGGCACTCCACCAGTTGAACGGGATATTCGGCAGACGGCAGAAGCGGAGACTCGACGCCGCGTTTGCCGTCAGGATGCCCGGCAACTTCTCGCCGCTCATGCGGTCGGTGCCGGGCGAGAAGTGTGGTAAGACCCTCGGCAGGGCAGACAGGCGGCTTGGGGAGATCGCGGAGGCGATCGGGAGCGGCCGTTCGGTCTCCCCGGGGTTCGCGCCCGTCTCCTGGCTCGTGAACACCCTGAGTTACGGATCGCTTGCAAAGAGCGCTCACAATGCGGGCGAACGCTTCTCCGTCTCGGACGCCTGCACCGGCTGCGGCACCTGCGTGAGGGTCTGCCCGGCGGGCAACCTCACCCTCATCGACGGCCGCCCAGCGTGGGGCCGGCGATGCGAGCTCTGCTGCGCCTGCCTCCACTTTTGCCCGACCGAGTCGATCCAGCTCAACGTGATGCTCGGAACCGAGGGCCGGGGACGCTACCGGCACCTGGATCTCACGGTTGCGGATATGGAGGCACAACGCGGGGGCGGAGCCGCATGAGAACAAACCAGGTAACGGGTTCCACGGACCGTTCGTAAGAGGTGGCTATGCCGTACTACATCGATGCCGAAGAATTAAGCCTTGACGACCTGCAGAAGAGGATTGAAGAGACCGATCTGGTCCCAAGCCGCTCTTCTCTGCTGGAAGATATTGATGGAGCATTTTCGAAGCTAAAAGCGCATGGCTTCGTCACTCTCGCGGATCTCCGGAAGGTTCTGAAGAATTCAAAGAACATACCTGCTCTTTCAAAGGAAGTCGGAGTCGATGCGGCGTACTTAACATTACTGCGCCGGGAAGTCGAGAGTTATTTTCCAAAAGCACACTCCGTAGGGGCTTTTGACTGGTTCCAGACGGACGACCTCGCTAAACTGGAGAGCAGGGGTCTGAGGAATACCGCTTTACTGTATGACGCTCTGACGACCTCCGAAAAACGAGAGAAGGCTGCAATCGCTCTCGGTGTCGATGCCGGTGTTATCGATTCCATATACGCGCTGGCCGATCTCACGAGAATCCAGTGGGTAAGCCCCATGACGGCCAGGATGCTTGTCTCTGCGGGATACAAGGATGCAAAAGCGGTTTCCAATGCCAATCCGGAGAGGTTATGCAACGATCTCGATCGAGTCAACAAGGAACATAACTACTTCAAAGGAACGATCGGTCTTAGAGATGTCAGGCGACTGGTGAAAGCGGCATCGTATCTTTCGTAACTCAACAGGGCAGCGCGACGCTATGGGAACAACGGCCGGTTTATCCGCAACAACTCGCGGCTAACCGTTTCGGGATCCGGCTCATCCCATGCTCCGAAGATGGACAAAAGGGCATCGGAGCCATAAAAATTGCTGATTCCTGCAACAACCTGCTCGGTAGAGATGAAATCATCAGGTATAAGTATTATCGCATCCTCCGATCGAAACAGGTGTATTTCCCCGTGCGGGTGCTCACAGCCTCCGAGCGGGAAGATCCCATGACAGATGGATTGTTCTGGCGGTGTGAGAGACCCGCACAACCATCAGAACAACGCAAGGAAATTATCATGGCACAGGAAACCCTGTCACAGAAGTCGGGACTGTCGCGCCAGAAGATGCGGAAAGCGCTGCTCATCGTCTCGTTCCTCCTTCTTCCGGCCACGCTCTTCTACATCTCCCCAATCGTCATCCTGATGGGGGCGGCTCAAGGTATAGCCACCGGCAGCCTGCTCCTCTTTGCCGCGCTCTTCGTCCTCTCGCTCGGCGTCTCCCGCGCCTGGTGCGGCTGGCTCTGCCCGATGGGGGCGTGGCAGGAGATCTGTTCGCCCGTCATGAAGCGCAGGGTGGATGGCCGGCGCAACCGGGTCAAGTACGGCGTCACGGTGCTCTGGCTTTCTCTGCTTGCGTACCTCTTCATCGGTGCCGGCGGTATCCTCGCGGTCGATCCCTTCTACGCCACGGAGAACGGCCTCTCGATCACGTCCTTCGATACCCTGATGATCGCGGGCGTCATCTTCCTCGCGGTCTTTGCTGCCGCATACTTCATGGGCCGGCGCGGCTTCTGCCGTGTCATCTGCCCGACCGCTGTCCTGATGATCGTCGGCCGGAAGATCAGGAACGCCGTCGGCTGGCCGGCGCTCCAGCTCGCCGCCGACGCAGGCCGCTGTATCGACTGCGAGAGATGCTCGAAGGCGTGCCCGATGGGCCTTGACGTCCACGGCATGGTCCGGGAGGGGCGGATGGAGAGCACCGAGTGCATCCTCTGCGCTACCTGCGCGGACACCTGCCCGGCGGGCGTGATCACCTGCGGCGTGGGAGGCCGGTGAGCACCCGCGGTGGAGGACTGCGTTATGGAACGGGGAAGTAGATCCAGAAACATACCGGCGTTGCGCCAGAGGATACGAATAGCACTCCTCACTTTTTCGTTCGTGCTGATGCCGGTGACCTTCGTCTACATATCCTGCCCGCTCATCACCGAAGGTGCGTCGCAGGGCATCGCCACCGGCGGCCTCTTTGTATTCACGTTTCTCTTCATCGGTTCGCTCTTCTTCGGGAGGCTCTGGTGCGGTTACCTCTGTCCCGCGGGCGGCCTGCAGGAGATCTACGCCCGAATAAATGGAAAACCGGTGACGGCCAGATGGCTGAACTACTTGAAGTATCCCGTTTTTCTCGGGATCTACGGGTCCATTGCACTTGCGGTTTACTCCTCCGGGGGCCTTTCAACCGTCGACTTCTTCTACCGGACCGGCAACGGGATCTCAGTCGACGTGCCGGGCGGATACACCCTTCTCTACGCCCAGATCACCTTCATCACCGTCTTCGCCCTTCTCGCCGGAAGACGGGGGTTCTGCCACACCTTCTGCCCCATCGCGGTCATGCTGATCATCGGCCGGAAGATCAGGAACCTCGTCGGGTGGCCGGCACTCCACCTCGCGGCCGCACCGGACCGCTGCGTGGACTGCGGGAAGTGCTCGCAGGCCTGCCCGATGAGCCTCGACGTCCGCGGCATGGTCCGGGAGGGGAAGATGGAGAATGCGGAGTGCATCCTCTGCGGCGGCTGCGTTGACACCTGCCCGGAGGGCGCCGTCGGCTACGCGTGGATGGGGAGATGACCATGAAGAACCCTGTCGCAGGAATCAAGCCTTATTTGCCCCCAGTTATTTGATTTTGCGTGTATCCGGCACACAATGCCGGAAAAACCGTCTCTTTTTCGCAAGGTATATCTGTCCGCATGGTTCAGATCGATATAAGACCCGGGTGGATGGTTTCATGCATATCTGTGTTATTTCCGGGAGCCCCAAGGGTGAGAAGAGCGTCACCCTGCAGTACGTCCGGTTTCTCGAGGAGGCGTTTTCGGATCATACCTTCTCTGTGGCGTATGTGGGACGGGATATCAGGTCGATTGAGCAGCAGGAAGAGGCGTGGGAGAGGCTGCTCGCCACGGTGAAGGAATCTGACGGCGTGCTCTGGGCAACCCCGGTCTACGTCATGCTGGTTCCGGCCCAGTTGAAGCGTTTCATCGAACTGGTCGGCGAGCGGAACGCGGCGGAGGCGTTTTTCGGGAAGTATACCGCTGTCCTCACCACCTCCATCCGCTTCTTCGACCACACCGCCCATGCCTACCTGCACGGGATCTGCGACGACCTCGGCATGCGGTATACCAGTTTCTGCTCGGCCCACATGGAGGATCTCCGGAACGAGGCATTCCAGGAGCAGCTTGTTCTCTTCTTCTCCGACTTCCTGGAGGCGGTTGCGGAGCGGAGGCCGGTCCAGAGGGAGTTTCCGCCACTGCCCGCTCTCTCTTCCCCCTACTCCTCCGGGAGCGCCCCGGCCCCGGTCGATACCCGCGGCAAACGGGTGGTCATCCTTCACGATGCGGAGCCCGGTTCGGACCTCGCGGCGATGGTTGGCGGGCTCGCGGCGTGCTACGGGGACCCGGTCCGGGTCGCCCACATCCGGGACGCCGGGATGAAAGGCGCCTGCCTGGGGTGCTGCCGGTGCGCCTTCGACAACACCTGCGTCTACGACGACGGGTTCCGGGCGTTCTGGGAGACCTACGTCGTCCCGGCGGATATCCTGGTCATGGCCGGAACCGTCCGGGACCGCTTCCTCTCGGCCGCCTGGAAGCAGTTCTTCGACCGGAGTTTCGCGAGCGGCCATGTGCCGGCATTCAAGGGGAAGCAGGTCGCGTACCTGGTTGAGGGTCCCCTCGGCCATCTTGCGCCCCTCCGGGAGTTTCTCACCTGCCTGGTGATGACGGAAAAAGCCAACCTTGCCGGGATTGTGACCGACGAGCCGGGGAACGAGATCGATGCCGCCCTGCACGCCCTGGCCGAACGCTCCGTGAGGCTCTCTGAGCGGGGGTATATCGCACCGGTCACCTTCCCCGCCGTCGCCGGCCATAAAATCTTCCGGGACGAGATCTGGGGAGGGATGCGAGCGATCTTCAAGGCGGACGACCGGTATTACCGGCAGCACGGGCTCTACGACTTCCCCACCCGGGATTACCGGCAGAGGATCAGCGTCCGGGCGACCTCCATCATGATGAGCATCCCCGCCGTCAGGCGGGATGTGGTGAAGAACATGCCTACCTACATGATCCAGCCCCTGCAGAAGGCGATTGAATCGAGCAGGGTTCTCGCAGAGAGAAAGGCACGACAGTAGTGCATCCGGGCACTGCCGAGGATGGCAAACAGTCTCCCACGGGAAGTATATAACCGGATGAAGACCGTCCACCCGGGGCATGCAACCCTTCACCATCGCCGTCCCGGAGACGACCCTCGACGACCTGCGCCAGCGCCTCGCCCGCACCCGCTGGCCCGATGACGGCGCCGGCTGGGAGTACGGCACGAACCTTGCGTACCTGAAAGACCTTGTCGGTTACTGGGAGCACTCCTACGACTGGCGCAGGCACGAGGCCGCGCTCAACACCTTCGCCCAGTTCAGGGCGGAGATCGACGGGGTGGGGGTCCATTTCGTCTACGAGCGCTCCACGGGACCCGACCCGGTGCCGATCCTCCTGCTCCACGGCTGGCCCGACTCCTTCTACCGCTACCACAGGGTCATCCCGATGCTGACCGATCCGGCCCGGTTCGGCGGCGATAGCGGCGTCTCGTTCGATGTGGTCGTCCCGTCCACTCCCGGACAGGGGTTCTCCGACCGAAAACCCATGACCACCGACGATACTGCGGATCTCTTCGCCGAACTGATGACGGAAGAACTCGGCTACGAGAGGTTCGTCGCGGCCGGCGGCGACGCCGGGACGCTGATCGCCCAATCCCTTGCCGAACGCCACGCCGACGCCCTGATCGGTATCCACCTGACCGACGTCGGCTACCCGGACCAGACGACGGATTTTTCGACGCTGACCGGGCCCGAGATTGCATTCGCGAACTACATTCAGGAGTGGTGGATGACCGAAGGCGCCTTCAATATGATCCAGTCGACCAAACCGCAGACCCTCGCCTATGGGCTGGCTGATTCGCCTGCAGGCCTCGCGGCCTGGATCATAAGTTTCATGGCCTCGGGCACGACCGGCTAGGAGCTTGAGAAGCGCCTTTCCCGGGACGAACTGCTCACGAACATCACGATCTACTGGGTTACCCGGACGATCGGCTCGTCCGTCCGCCGGTACTACCTCGACGCCCACGCACCCTCCGGCCCCTGGCAGCGCACCCCGGTCCCGGCAGCCGTCGCCCGCTCTCCTCTCGACGCCCCGCTGCCGCGTGAGTGGGCCGAGCGCCGGGTGAACCTTGTGCACTTCACCGAACTCCCCCGCGGCGGGCACTTCGCGGCCTGGGAGGAGCCTGAACTCTACGCAACGGACTTGCGGGAGTTCATTAGGGAACTGCACGGTCCGTAGGTCTCCCGGGCGGTGCGGGAGAACCCTGCACTCCGCGCCCTCCCGGCCCGATAACCCCTGATTTTCACCTCAACGTGCAGCAATCGCGGAGATACGGATGGTCAATCATATAAGGCTTCGGCATAAACAGTATGAACGTGAAATCGGCGGTACTGGGTGGCGGCCTTACCGGGATTACGCTGGCCCGCCTGCTCCACGAACAGGGCGACGACGCAACCGTTCTTGAACGAAACGAGAAGATCGGGGGGCTCTGCCGCTCGCAGACACAGAAGGGTTTCACGTTCGATCTCGGGGGCTCGCACATCATCTTCTCCCGCGATACGGAAGTCCTCTCCTTCATGCTCTCGGTTCTCGGCGAAAACGCGGACCGGCGGAAGCGCAACACGAAGATCCTCTACAAGGGGCGCTACGTCAAATACCCCTTCGAGAACGGCCTGTATCTACTCCCGGACGAGGACCGCTTCTTCTGCATCAACGAGTTCGTGAAGAACCTTATCGCCGTCGAGAAAGGCGAAGTTCCGCCGCCGGAAAACTTTGCCGAGTGGATCACCTACACATTCGGCCGGGGCATCGCCGAGTGCTACATGCTCCCCTACAACCAGAAGATCTGGAACTACCCGGCGAACCGGATGTCGCACCACTGGGTGGAGGGGCGCATCCCCCGCCCGCCGGTCGAGGATATCATCCGTTCGGCCATCGGCATCGAGACCGAGGGCTACGTCCACCAGGCGGTCTTCTCCTACCCGGTGACCGGCGGGATCGAGGCGCTTGTGGGGGCGATCGCGGAACCGGTCCTTCCCGCCGTCCGGACAGGCTTTGCCGTCGCCACTGTCCGCGAGGAGGACGGTGGTTTTGTGGTGAGCGACGGCCGCGAGACCGTCTGCGCGGACCGGGTGATCTCGACCATTCCGCTCCAGAACCTGCTCCCCTGCCTCTCCGACGTCCCGGCGGAGGTGCAGGCGGCCTGCGGCGCCCTCCGCTACAACTCGCTCTGCTCGGTCTTTATCGGTCTTGCCGGCGAGGTTCCCGATATATCCTGGCTCTACGTCCCCGACGAGAAGACCGGCCTCTTCAACCGGATATCGTTTCCCTCAAACTACAGCAGCAAGGTCGCTCCTCCCGGCCACTCCTCGATCCTCGCCGAGATCACCTACAACGAGGGCGACGCGGTCTCGCGAATGGCGGATGCCGACGTGATCGAGCATACTGTTCAATCGCTCATCGCCGCCGGGCTCATCCCCTCCCGTGAGCGGATCGTCTACACCGGCGTCGCGCGGGAGAAGTTCGCCTACGTCGTCTACGACACCGGGTACCTCCGAAACATCAGGATCGTCCGGGAGTTCTGCCGGGAGCGGGGTATCGACCTTGTCGGGCGGTTTTCGCAGTTCGAATACCTCAATATGGATGGCTGCATCAGGAGTGCGATCGACTTTGTGAGGAAGGACCGATGAAAGTCAACATATTCGTCGAGGACTTCCGCTTCCTGCGCTACATCGGGTGCGCGACGGCGGCGAGGACGCTCTATAACCACCTCGCCCTGCTCCCCGGTATGGAGGTCGCCCGGAACCGGTATCACAACGACTTCGACCTGACCCACTACCATACCTTCGGGCCCTGGGCGATGTACCACCTGAAGTTCACCGAGGGCGCAAAGGTCCTGACCGCTCACTCGACCCCGCGGCTGAACGAAGGGAACGTCGCCTTCTCCAAGAGGATAAACACGGTATACCCGAAGATCTACCGGCAGTTCGACCATATCATCACGATATCGGAGCCCTGTCACCGGGAGACCAGACAGCTCGTCCCCGATGTCCCGATGACCCTCATCCCGAACGGTATCGACCGTGAGTACTTCAAGCGGGACAAAAAGAAGCGTAAATCGTTCCGCGACGAGTACGGGATCGATCCCGGCCGGAGGGTGGTGCTCTCCGTCGGCCAGCAGACCCCCCGGAAGGGCATCTACGACTTCTTCAAACTCGCGGGCCAGCACCCCGAGATGACCTGGGTCTGGGTGGGGGGGTTCCCGTACGGGACGTTCTCGAAGGATTACGCGAAGATCCAGATGCTCAAGACCCAGTGCCACGAGAACGTCATCTTCACCGGGGTCATCGACGACATCTCCCGGGCATACAGCGGGGCGGACGTCTTCTTCATGCCTTCTCACGCCGAGACGTTCGGCCTTGTTATCGTCGAGGCGCTCTCGGCGGGCCTCCCGGTCATCGCCCGGGACATCTACGAGTTCCGGGAGATCTTCGGGGACTCGGTCCTCTTCTTCCATGAGATCGGTGAGGCGCAGGAGGTTCTGAACAACGATGCGGCCCTGCATCGCTGCGCCTCCCGTGCCCGCGCCTCGACGGAGGAATACGACATCACGCTTATAGCAAAACGGCATCAACAACTATACCGGGAGTTGATCGAGGGATGATCTCCGTCGTCGTGCCGACCTACAACGAAGAGCAGAATATCGAGCGCTGTCTTGCGTCTCTCGCCGACCAGACGGTGCCGAGGGAGACCTACGAGATCATCGTCGTCGATGGAAACTCGAAGGACCGGACCCGGGAACTGGCCGAACCCCTTGCGGACAGGGTCTTCATCCAGACGAGCAAACGGGTCGGCGGAGCACGAAACGACGGAGCGATGGCCGCCTCGGGCGAGATCGTCGCCACGACGGATGCCGACTGTATCCTCCCCCGGGACTGGGTGGAGCGGATCAAAAGGGATTTCGCGGAGCGGGATATTGTGCAGCTCTACGGCACGGTCTACCCGATCGAGGGCGGTTTCCGGAATAAACTTTCGCTTCTTGGCGCAAACATCTTCTCGCGCCTCGGCTACTACACCCGGACGATCTACTTCACGCTCGGGTGCAACACGGCGTTCGACCGCGAGGCGTTCGTCCGGGCGGGGATGTACCGCTGCATCGATGCCGGGGACGACCTCGAGATCGCGCAGCGGATGCGCAAACTCGGGAAGGTCTACCTCGACCCGGGCCTGAAAGTCGGGTTCTCGATGCGG
>DAOSER010000065.1:0-11087 GCA_035363235.1 Methanoculleus sp. | reverse complement strand
AGTAGTGGGTGATGATGCCCTCGCCCCTCCGGAAGGTCTGCGGCTCCGTCTCCGTTCCCTTCCCGGCGCGCATGTCCTCGACCGAGAACCCCCGGAAGAACACCGTCCCACCGGGCCTGAGCACCCGGCAGACCTCGGATGCCACGGCCTTCCTGCCCGGCAGGGGAAGGTGGCCGAGAATATGGACCAGGATGACGGCATCGAACGATTCCTCATGGAACGGCAGGTATCGTGCATCGGCAACGGCGAGAGAGGCCGCCGCTGTCGCCGGGTGCCGTCGGGCGAGGGCGACGGCATGGGGGGATGCGTCGATTGCGGCCACGCACGGGAACCGCCGGACGAGTGCCGCAAGGGTCTTACCGTTCCCGCAGCCGACTTCAAGGACGGCGGCGCCGGCAGGGAGGTCCGGGAGCGGTGCCGGTGCTCCGCTCCAGAGGTTTCCCCGCCTCCGGTAGTCCTCATCCCAGGCGGATGAATGGGCAGTCACTGACCAGAGGTCGGCGCTGCCGGGGGATAATCATTCGTGCCGGCCGGGGAGATCCTTCTGCCGCACGAACCGGAGCGATGCTGAGTTCATGCAGTAGCGCTTATGGGTCGGCGGCGGCCCGTCGTCGAAGACGTGGCCCAGGTGGGCGTCGCACCGCCTGCAGAGCACCTCGATCCGGCTCATGAAGAACCGGTTATCGAGATCCGTTCTGATGTTCAAGTCCGATACGGGCTCCCAGAAACTCGGCCAGCCCGTCCCCGACTCGAACTTCGTCATCGAGGAGAAGAGATGGTTGCCACAGCAGACGCAGACGTATAAGCCGTCCTCCTTGCAGTCCCAGTACTTCCCGGTGAAGGCCGGCTCCGTGCCCTCCTTGCGGGCAACGGAGAACTGTTCCGGCGTCAACTGGCGCTGCCACTCCTCGTCGGACTTAACGACCCTCTCAACCTCTTCCACCTCTCCCGTTACGGCGTTCAGGACCTTCACGGTCCCGACGGTTTCTACGCTCTCCCTGCTCATCGTTCCTCCTCCCGGTTGCGGCTGGCCCCTTGTCCGGAAACCATATAAATCGTTCCCCGGCTCCTGCCCGGGCGGCGGTCCGGCAGGCAGGGAAACGCCGTACCTGTCGGATGCGCTTGCGTATCCGTTATATACCCTCCGGTCGATGAACCATCATGCAGGATGTCTCTCAAAAGAGCATTATGATCCTTCTGCTCCTTGGCTGCCTCGCCGGCGCTGTTGCCACGGCAGGCTGCACGGGGACCGCTGAGGTCTCGGAAATACCGACCCCGACGCCGGAGGCGACACCGGCTGCTCACACCATCTACTCGCCTGCCGGGCCGCACCCGTCGTTTTCGACCAGCGTCACTGCACCGGAGAGGCATCTGCGCACCGATGGGTCCTGTTACTGGATCGTGACGGGGACGGTGACCAACACCGGCGATGCGCCGGCAAGAAACGTCGTCATCCGGTTCATGCTGGTCGACGATGAAAGCAATCTAGTCCGGTCGACCGAGACCATTTTCGCCCCCCGGTTCCAGGCGGGCGAGACGAAGATATATACCATCGACCCGCTCCCGGGTGACTGCGACCGGCGGTATCACGCCGAGATCACCGTCACGCACGACATCCCGTGAGGCTGCGGGCGAGCGTATCCGGAGCGGACTCGTGAACACACAAACGAGGAGAACAGATGAAGATACTTGGAATTAACGCAAGCCCCCGCGGTTCCCGGAGCCAGACACTCCGGCTTGTTCAGGCCGTCCTCGACGGGGCGGAGAGTGCCGGCGCCGATGTGGAGCTCGTGGATGTCTGCAAGCTCCAGATCGAGTACTGCAACGGGTGCCAGGTCTGCTACGAACGAGGAGAATGCGTCAAAAAAGACGACTTTGCCGAACTCTACCAGAAGATGCTTGCAAGCGACGGGATCGTCTTCGGGTCGCCGAACTACATCAACTCGGTCACCGCCCAGATAAAGACCCTGCTTGACCGGATGGCGGACGCCATCCACTGCCAGATGTTTCTTGGGAAGTACGGGTGCGCCGTCTCCACGGCGGGCGGTTCCGGAGCGGATGAGATCGTGGCCTACCTCAACGGGGTCCTCCAGACCCTGGGCGCGAACACCGTGGGCGGCGTCGGCGTGGTTCTCGGGGGCGACCCGGAGACGATCGTGCCTGCGGAAGGGAGGGCCTATGAACTCGGCAGGCGACTCGCAAAAGCCATCGAGAACAGGGAGACATACCCTGAACAGGAGAAGATCCACGCTGCGATGCTCGAGCGGATGCGGGCTCTGATCACGGCGAACAAGGACCGCTGGCACCACGAGTACAACTACTGGAAGGCGGCCGGGCGGATACCCTAGGCTGCCTTCTCATCCTTTGCGCGGATCTCATCGATGATCCGCTGCAGCCCCTCCCGGGCCTCCGGCCGCCCCCCTTCGAGCACCAGTTCGAGTTCGGCGAGCACCGCATTGCCCATATCGATCAGTGCCCTTTCCGCCCGCTTCCTGACCCCTAGAGCGTCGTCCTGGAGCGCCAGGATGAGGGGGGCGACGGCTACCTCCCCGCCTATCCGGGCAACGGCCCTGACGGCGTTTGTCCGGACCTCGATCGACGGGTCGGAGAGCACCCCAATGAGCACCGGCAGCGCCTCAGCGCCGGCCTGTTCCACTTCTGCCCATCGGTTCCGTGCTATGAGGTAGAGCACCTGTTCCTCAACGGTCTCCGGCTCCCAGCCCCCTGCTTCCAGCGCTTCCGCGACCCCTGCCCGGAACTCCCCGTCCGTGGTGCGGAGCGCTTTGACAAGGCGGCTCCGCATTGCCTGTCCCGGGTCCTTCAGGGCCTCGAGTGCGGCGTACCTGACCCGGTCGTCCGTATCGCTGAGCGCAAGGACCAGCGGTTCTATGGCACGAAGGCTCCCGATATAGCCGAGCGACCGGGCGGCGGCAATCTTGACCGCCTCGTTCCTGTCTTGCAGTGCCAGCGCCAGAGGCTCTATCGCCTGCTTGCTCCCCATATACCCCAGCGCCTCCGCTACGGCTGCCCGGACCTCATTATCGGGTTCCTGGTGCAGGGAGCCGATCAGGGCTTCAATTGCCCTTTTGCTCCCGATCTTACCCAGGTTACGGGCAGCAACAAGCCGGACGAACCGGTCGGGATCGTTCAGGGCATCCATGAGCGGCGTGACCGCCGTCTCGCGCATATCACCAAGGACACTGGCGGCAGCAGCCTGGATCTCCGGGTCCTCGTTCCTGAGCGCATGGATGAGGCCTTCCACGGCGGGGCGTCCCATCATGATGAGGCGTGTGGCGGCGCCGAGTTGCGTGTTCCACTCCTTATCCTTGAGCGCCCCGATGAGCGTATCTATCTGCTCCCGGCCGGACAGTTCAAACGCCTTCCTGTCCTCCTGCCGGATGGCTTTCCTCTTTAAGGTAAGTTCTTCCTCCTGGACCTGGCTGCCGAGCGCCACCCGCCATACATCTATTACCTGCCGTTTTCTGAGGGCGGCCGCCGCTTTTGCCCTCACATCTTCGTCTTCATCCTCAAGGGCAGAACGCAGGACATCGCCTGCCCGCTTATCCGGCATCTCCCAGAGAGCATCGATCGCCGCAAGACGCATCTCCTTACTTCCTTTTTTCAGCACCAGAGCAAGCGGTTCAATTGCCAGGGAGCCGAAGTCACCCAGGGCCCGGGCAACACTCCACCGGACTTCCGGGGCGGCATCCCCCAGGTGCTCAATGAGAACCGGGATCGACTCGGTCGCGCCGATGAGCCCTATCGCCTTTGCCGCCGTCATCCGGACAACCGGCACCGGGTCGGAGAGCGCCTCCTCAAGCGGGCTGAGCGCATCACGGCCGAATTCCGCGACGGCGTCCGCCGCAGCGACCCGGACCCCGTGATACCTGTCGGCAAAAAGGCCGATGAGCGGCTCGACCGCACGCCGGTCGCCGATACGGCCGAGCGCGCCGGCGGCGGCGATCCGCACGTCTTCCCTTGCATCACGGAGTGTCCGGATCAGCGCATCGGCGGCGCTCCTATCCCTGAGCTCACCGAGCCCTTCGGCGGCGGCGATGCGGACCCCGTAGTAGGGGTCGCTCAACACTTCGATGAGGTACCCGACTCCGGCCTTCCCCATCCCCTGGAGCGCAGCGACCGCGGCTTCCCGGATGTTGTCGTCGCCGCTCCTGAGCGCTTCAAGGCACTTTTCAAGCGGCGTCTTTTCGGGGAGCGGCTCAGGGGATTCCGGCGGCTCCACAATTTTCGTCGAGATCTTCGGGATTTCCAGGATCTCCGGCTCCCGGACTTCCTGTTCGGCCAAAAGAGCAGGCCGCTCCTCCTGTTCGGCCTCGCCGGTCTCGACGATCTCCTGCTCGAACTCGAGCGGAATGAGCTGGTCGAGCGGGATCGCACCAGACGGGGCAGCCGACGTTTCGTTCATCCACCGTGCCTTGACCCGTGCCCACGCCGCCTCCGCCTGCCGGCTCTCCTGGATGAGGTCTGTGAGGCTTATGGCCGCCTCAGGCTCTTTAGCCGCTTGCTCCGCCGGCGTTTCAGGGTCTTTCTGGGTTACCTCCTCTTTCCGGGGTGGGGGCGAGGGTTCTTTGATCTGCCTGCCCGGTGCGTAGCCCGGACGCCTGAACTTCTTCTCGAACCGTTTCTGGATAGCGAGCCCTTCTTTGAGTTCCTTCTCGTATCGGGAGGAATCTTCCTGTATGGGCTGGTTCCGGGACAGTTCTTCCTGGCGCTGCCGGATATACTCGAGGGCGCTCTGCGCCCGTTGCTTCCGCACGGGATCTTTTGCTGAGGCTTCCATGTGCAGGGCACGGAGCGCAGGCTGCCCCAGTTGCCGCAGCGCTTCGCACGCACCGGTGCGGACGCCGGAATACTCCACCCCGAGAGCCTGGATGAGCGGCAGGATAGCCGGTCTCCCCATCCGGACAAGGTCCATCCACTGCTCCCGTGCAATCAGGTACGTTGCTCTCTCGAGGTCGCTCTGCGGCACCCAGCCCAGCCGCCCGAGAGCCCATGCCGCCTCCATCCGCACCTGATGGTGCGGGTCGTTGAGGGCATCGGCCAGCGGGGGTTTCGCCCGGTCGTCACCCATCTCCCCGAGCGCCTCGATGGCGCGTATGCGGACGTCCACCCGGGGATCCTTCACCGCTTTGATGAGCTGCGGAATAGCCTGCGGGTCGCGGATCTTCCCGAGGGTTCGAGCCGACTCGCACCGTACCCGGGTGTTCTCGCTCGCCAGGGCTTTGAGGAGAATCGGGACGGCCGCTCCCTGGAGTCTGGCAAGTTCCGTCCAGTCTTCCCGAAGGTAGTAGAACAGCACCTTCTCCTGGAGGTCTCCGGGTGACCATCGCAATGAGGCAAGTACGTTTGCTGCCTCTTTTTGCACCGACGGGTCGCTGTCACGGAGCGCTCCGGAGAGGGGCTTGAATGCCTTCCTGCCCATTCCCCGGAGAGCGATCACCGTAGCACGCCGGACCGTCGGCTGCTGGTGGTGCAGTGCAGGCAGCAGCGCCTCGACCATCGAGTCGCCCGCGCTCGCGATTGCCCGGGCGATGGATGCCTGCAGGGCAGGGCTTGCCCGGAGAGTCAGGGCGAGGAGCAGCGGGATGGAAGGGGTTCCGGTTGATGCGAGGGCTTCGACCATCCGCTCCCGCGATACCGGATGGACGTCCTCGAGTGCTGTGAGAATATCCGGAATGGCGGGGACCCCGAGGGCGGCAAGCGCCCGCGCCGCATCGGCGCGGTTGCCGGGGTCTTCGCTGTCCAGAACTGCAGCCAGGCCGGGATAATCCTTCGCCTGCCATAACCCGTCAACGTTCGCCCGGGGTTTATTAAAGAATGCCATGTTGTTCTGCCGGAGAATGAGTATCCGGAGTGCTGTTTTGCCGGTTCTTCGTGGGTTTAGATTATGTTCTGTATACATAGCCAATAAGTATTCTATTTCCAGGTCTCCCGGTGCATCGCGGCCGCAAACACGATCAGTCCGTCCTGCTTGAGGCCTTTCTCAACCGGACCCGGCCGATGCGAATATTTATCGGTGCATGGTCGGTATACGGAGACTCCATGGTCAGGCTGGATATCACCCGGCTGCCGGGCATCGTGAAGGAACTTGCGCCGGATATGGAGGAACTCGTCTCCCGGATATACTCCTGGTACGTCGAACCCGGACACCTGGTCTTCCCTGAAGCGATGGATGAGTGGGTGCACGAGAAGTACGGCGATATCGAGACGCAACAGATCGTCAGGGTGACCAATAACCAGACCGGCGAGAGCACGCTCTTCAACTCGGTCAGAGCACGCCGCCCGGTGCTGACACCCCGCACCGAGGAGACACGAGACCTTAAGGCGCTTGCCGGGGAGGGGCCGTTTACGAACCCCCTCGAGGAGACGCCGGCCGACACATTCGGAAGGATCGACGGCGACCACTGGATCACGGCAAGCAACATCGCCAAGTACGATTACCTCCACGCCGTCATCATCGCGAAGGATACGAACCCCTACGTCACCACCGAATCGCAGATCGCTGATATGATCAGCGTGGCCATCCGCTGGTGCCAGGATGCGCACCGCACAAACCCCCGGGCAGTCTACCCCTTCATTATATGGAACCTCCTCTGGCGTGCGGGGGCGAGCATCGTGCACAACCATGCCCAGGTACTGCTCACCCACCGTCTCTATGCTGCTCCGGAACGTATTGAGGAGGCCCGGGAGGAGTACCGGTGCCGTTACGGGAGCGAATATTACGACGACCTCTTTTTGGCTCACACCGTCATCGGCCTCGGGCTCGTCTACAAAAACGCCCGGGTCATGGCGCACCTTACCCCGAGAAAAGAGCACGAGGTTGTAATACTCACGCAGTCGCCGCACGATCTCGCTCCGGCACTCGCAAAAGTGTTCGAATGCTACCAGAACATCGGGGTGCAGAGTTACAACGCGGCGGTGTATCTGCCGCCGCTCGAGGAGGAGGGTTACTACGTCGCGTGGGTGGTGGACCGGGGCGACCTGCATTCCCGGACCTCGGATATCGGGGGGATGGAACTCTATGCGGGGACACCTGTGGTCTCATCCGACCCGTTCCGCCTCATGGAGCACCTTGCAGCCGTCATGCTGCCGTGAACGGGCGGTCAGCAGAGGATAGTATCCTGGTCCGCGAGTTTCCGGTACGCGCCTTCCATCCGCTCCGCAACGCGGCTCCACGGAAACTCCTTCTTCACTTTGTCGAGCCCTTCTCTGCCCATGGAGAGCGACTTCTCGGGAGAATCCGCGACCCGGGAGAGCCCTTCGCCAATCGAGTCCGGGTGCGGCCGCACTTTGACGCCGTCGGTCCCGTGCTCGATATTCTCCGAGAGCCCGCCGACGTCGGAAGCGACGACGCACCGGCCGGCGCTCCACGCCTCGAGGAGCACAAGCCCGAACGGCTCGTTCCTGCTCGGGATGGCAACGATATCGCTTGCATTGAGGAGCGGCACGTATTCGGCATCGTCCAGTCGTCCGAGGAAACGGATCGGAAGCGACCGGGCCCGGGTCTCGAGGCCCCGGCGCATCTGCCCGTCGCCGATGAACGCGAACTGGCCGTCGGAGTGCTTCCGGAGGAGGCGCGGGGCTGCGTCCACCAGCATGTCGGGCCCCTTCTGCCATGCGAGCCGTCCGACGAAGAGTATCAGCGGGGAGTCCGGGTCAAAGCCGTAACGCCGTTTCATCTCCTCCGGATCGACGTCCGCCTGGTAGTGGGCGGGCACGATGCCGTTATGAACGACGTCGATCTTCCAGTCCGGGATGTTGTAGAGGCTCATGGCCTCCTTTTTGAGGGTCGATGAGACCGCTGTTATGCGTTTGGCGATCGATGCGCCGTAATGCTCGATCTTTGAGATCTCCGTAAACGGCCATCCGTTGCTGAAAGAGTTCCCGTTCCTCCCGAACTCCGTCGAATGGTAGGTGAAGATGGTCTCCCGCTCCCGGAGCCGGCGGAGCGCGTCGACCACGTGCCAGTCGTGGAAGTGCAGGAGGTCGAACGGCTGTGCGTCGAACTCGCCGAACCGGTCGAGCATCCTCCTGCTCATATCGGAGCAGTACCGGACGATGTTCTCTCCCGTCGGCCGGCAGTAGTGATACCGGACGCCGTTGATCTCGGCGTCTCTTCCCTCTCCCCGGGTGAAAAAATGCACCTCATGGTTTTGTGCCAGCGTCTCGGCGAGGTTTGTCGCCGCATTTGCGAGCCCGCCGACCCGCTCCGCATACAGTGATTCCCAGCAGAAAAATGCTATCTTCAAATGTTCCATACTTTTCTCCCTGATGCATTGCCCGGGCCCGCCGATTCGCGCACGAAACCCCGTTGCAGATCTAAACGACCGAGATCGTGTTCGCTCCCGCACCCGATAGGCCGGCATACCCTTTCACAGAGTCCCGGCAGATAGTGAATCGGATCGGCCGGCCTGCAGCCTTCGCCCTTCATACCCCCTGAACGTTGATATACCTTTCCTGGATTCTCCAAAGAATGCCTGAAATGGAATTTCTCCACTCCTGCCGGGGGATGCAGCAGGCGCCCGGTCAGGGGGAGGAGCGCATCTCCTTGAGGCGCCGCTCAAGGCTTGCGCTATGCGAACCCATCCAGTAGAGTTTCCGGCACGCAGGGCACCATGAGAACTCCTTTCCCCGGGCTGAGCGCGGGGCGTAGCGTGCCTCCCGGACCTCCCGTGCGGTGGCCGGCCGGAGGCGCGTGTTGCAGAGCGAACAGCGGCTCATCCGGATCCGGGGCTCGATGAGCCTGAGGCCGGCAATCTGCTGGATCTGAGCCATGATCTCTTCGGACTCGATATAGACCGCCTGCGCACCGCCCCGCCGTGCGAGTTCGCGGTCCCGGGTCAGGAGGAGCCGGCCGTCCTGTATGGCGATCTCGAGGAGGAGCGTGTCTTCCCGGGAACTTCCCGGGGAGAGACTGTTTGCGCTCATGGTGTCGTAGCCCATGAACCGGAGGTAGCGGGTGAGCGTCCCGAGCATCCTGTCGGTCAGGAATCTCCGGTGTTCACCTGATCTCCGAGACATACTCGATGCGCCCGCCGCATTCCGTGCAGGTATGGTCCTCGAGCCCCGTTATCTGGACGGCGTAGCCCGACCGCTCGATGACCGGGCTGCTGCAGGCGGGGCAGTAGGTGTTCTCGTAGGGGTGGCCTCCGACGTTGCCGAGATACGGGTAGTGGATCCCGAGTTCTTTCGCATGCTCGTAGATCTTCTCAAGCGTCCTGACCGCGGTCGGCCTCGCGTCCAGCATCTTGTAGTCGGGGTGGAACCGGGTGAAGTGCATCGGGGTGTCGGGGCCGAGGTTCTCGAGCACCCACCGGATGAGCGCATCCATCTCTTCCATCGAGTCGTTCTGGCCGGGGATGACCAGCGTGACCGTCTCGATGTGCATCCCGAGTTCCTTTGCAAGCGCCGTCGCATCGAGGATCGGCTGCAGCCGTCCCCCGCAGACCTTCCGGTAGAAGGTGTCGGAGAACGATTTGATGTCGACGCGGAAGGCGTTGAGCATTCCCGCGAGCTCGCGGAGCCCCTCTTCGGTGATGTAGCCGTTCGTGACGTAGACGGTCCCGAGACCCTGCTGCCGCGCCAGCGTTCCCATCGCGAGCGGATACTCGTGCCAGATGGTGGGCTCGTTGTAGGTCCAGGCGATGCTTGCGGAGCCGGACTGGATCGCCCGTTCCACCCCCTGCTCCGGGTTGATATCCCTGAGCGCTTCCATCTCCAGCGTCTGCTGGGATATGTGCCAGTTCTGGCAGTGTTCGCAGTGGAAGTTGCACCCGATGGTTCCGAGCGAATAAGAGAGCGTGCCGGGCAGGAAATGGAAGAGCGGTTTTTTCTCGATGGGGTCGACCGCTTCGGCGATGACCTTGCCGAAGGTGGCGGCATACAGTGTCCCGCCGCGGTTGATGCGGACGCCGCAGACACCCTGTTTGCCGTCCCGTATGGTGCACCGGTGAGCGCAGAGCGAGCAGCGGACAGTGTTGTCCTCCAGTTTCTGGTAGAGTCGCGCCTCGTGCATATGATCACGGGTGAGGGGAAGCATGATATTTATGACTGTGGGCTACCGCTCCCTCCGCCTGTTGTCTTCTTCGTCATACTCGACGACCAGCGCTCCGCGATACCCGCAACGCTTGCACCGGTAGATATGGCCGGTACAGCCGCCGGTAATGGCCCAGACCTCCGTGGAACCGCATACAGGGCAGTGCAGCATCTTCACAACAGGTATATGAGTGATATTGGGGATAATAGTAGGGTGAAATGAAGAAGATCGTGATATCCCTGGGCGGCTCGGTTCTGGTCCCTTCGCTTGAATCGAACAATATACGTCAATATGTCTCTGTTTTGAAAAAGGTTGCCGGAGAGTGCCGAATTTTCATCGTTGTCGGCGGTGGTGGGGAGGCACGCCGGTACATCCGGGTTGCCCGCGATCTCGGTGCCGGCGAGGCGGCGGCGGACGAACTCGGTATCATGGTGACGCGGCTGAACGCGCGCCTGCTCATCGCCGGACTCGGGGATGCGGCCTACCCGCGTGTTGCGGAGAACTACACGGAGGCGTGCGAGTTCGCACAGGCCAAAAAGATCGTCGTCATGGGCGGCATCACCCCGGCGCAGACGACCGATGCGGTCTCTGCGGTCCTCGCCGAGAGCGTCGGTGCCGACCTGCTCATCAACGCCACGTCGGTCAACGGGATCTACAGCGCCGACCCGAAGAAGGATGCCGCTGCGGTGAAGTACGAGCACCTTACGCCGCAGGAGCTCCTGGCTATCATCACGGGGAGCCGGATGGATGCGGGCGCGAACACCGTGCTCGACATCGTTGCCGGAAAGGTCATCGAGCGGTCCGGCATCCCGCTTCTGGTGCTTGACGGCCGCGACCCGGAGAACCTCTACCGGGCGATTGCGGAGGGCGTATACTCCGGCACCGTCGTGAGCAGAGAATCCTCAAACCCCCTGCTGCCCTGAACCTCTTCTCCATCGGCAACTATTTTTGCCTGGCTTTCCAATGTATGGTGGTACAGGGGCAGTAGGGTAGCCTGGTCCATCCTAGAGCGTTTGGGACGCTTTGACGGCAG
>DAOSER010000064.1:0-11105 GCA_035363235.1 Methanoculleus sp. | reverse complement strand
GGAGCATGCCCCCGGAGCCGCAGGTCGGGTCGTAGATGGTCTCTCCCGGCTGCGGTTCCAGCAGCTCGGTCATGAGGTGGACGACGGTGCGGTTAGTGTAAAACTCGGCCGCGGTGTGGCCGGAGTCGTCGGCGAACTTCTTGATGAGGTACTCGTAGCCGTTCCCGAGTTCGTCCTCGGGCAGGTTGGCGATGGTGAGTTCAAGCGAGGAGAAGTGCTCGATGAGGTTGCGGAGCATGGCGTCGGAGAGACGGTCTTTGTTCGTCCACTGCGCGTCGCCGAAGATGCCGTAGAGTTTATCCGGGTTCGCCGTCTCAATCGCCCGCATGCCGGCCTGGAGAACCTGCCCGACGTCCCGCGCAGCCTTCCGAACCTCACGCCAGTGGGCTTCGGGCGGGATCTGGAACCGGTGGTTCTCGGGGAACGCGGCGAAATCGGCATCGCCGCCGGACTCGGCAAGCGCCGTCCGCGTCTCTTCGTCGTAGACATCGCAGAGGCGCTTGTAGAAGAGTAGCGGCATGATGAACTGCTTGTAGTCGCCGGCATCGATGGTCCCCCGGAGGAGCACGGCTGCCCCCCAGAGGTAGGACTCGAGTTGCTGCTGCGTGATACGGGAGGTCACGACGTCTCCCTCCCGGCAGAGACAATGAATTCGGTTAC
This sequence comes from Methanoculleus sp., assembly GCA_035363235.1. Taxonomy (GTDB): domain Archaea; phylum Halobacteriota; class Methanomicrobia; order Methanomicrobiales; family Methanoculleaceae; genus Methanoculleus. Next base: position 10,445 of record DAOSER010000064.1, on the reverse strand, counting down.
GGGTCCCGCCATGCAGGCACATAGTCCCTCAACTTGGTCCCCACTTAGTCCCCACTTGGTCCTCATGCGAGAAAGCCCTCCCGCTTCAATATGCCGATAAGCCGCTCCTCCGCCGCAAAGGCCGCCTCCGCACTCTCGTGGAGTTGCTGCAGCGCCTCTTCGACGGTCGGCACTTCCTCCTCGATCTTCGGCTCGACGTAACGGGGGATATTCAGGTTGTAGTCGTTCGACGCGATCTCCTCAAGCGTCACCACCCGGGCAACACCCTCTACGTCTTCGAAATCCCGATACCACCCGTAAATGCGGTCGACATGCTCGGGGAGCAACTCGTTCTGGGCACGGCCGGTCCTGTACTCCTTCGAAGCGTCGATGATGAGCACCTTCTTCTTCCGGCCGTCGCTTTTGCGCTGGCGGAAGACGAGGATGCAAGCGGCGAGGCCGGTGCCGTAGAAGAGGTTCGGACCCAGGCCGATCACCGCTTCGAGCAGGTCCATGCCGAGGATCTTCTTCCGGATGGCACCTTCTTTCCCCATACGAAAGAGCACTCCGTGCGGCAGCACAACCGCCATGCGGCCGGTCCCGGGCGCCATCGACCTGATCATGTGCTGCACCCAGGCGTAGTCGCCACTCTTTGCCGGCGGCATTCCGGCGAAGTTGCGGCCGAAAGGATCGCTCGTCCAGACCTCCTCGCCCCATTTCTCAAGCGAGAAGGGGGGATTAGCAATAACGCAATCGAAGGTCGCGAGATTGTCGCCCGAAAAGAACGCCGGACGGCGAAGGGTATCGTCACGCACGATCGAGAAGTCCTCCGCGCCATGCAGGAAGAGGTTCATCCTGGCGATGGCCGAGGTGGTGAGGTTCCTCTCCTGGCCGAAGAGTTTGCCCCAGAGTGTCCGATCGTCGCCATGAGCCTCGCGAACATGGTGGATTGCCTCGAGCAACATACCCCCTGTCCCGCAGGCCGGGTCGTAGATCGTCTCGCCCTCGTGCGGGTCGAGAATGTTGACCATCAGCCGCACCACCGCCCGTGGGGTATAGAACTCTCCCGCTTTCTTGTTTGTGAGGTCGGCAAACTTTTTGATGAGATACTCGTAGGACTGGCCGAGAATGTCGGCTTCGGCAGCCTCGTTTCCTAGGTTTATCCGGGAGAAATGCTCGATGAGATCGCGTAGCAGGGCGTCGGAGAGACGATCTTTATTTGTCCACTGCGCATCGCCGAAGATGCCGTAGAGCGTATCCGGATTTGCCGTTTCGATGCAGCGCATTGCTTTTTGCAGAGCCTGCCCGACATTTGTCGTCACCTTGCGGACATCGTTCCAATGGCATTCATGAGGGATCTGGAATCGGTAGTTCTGCGGGAACCGGGCATACTCTTCATCGCCTCCGGATTCGGCGAGAGCTGCTCGATACTCTTCATCATGGACATCGGATATCCGTTTGAAGAAGAGCAGCGGGAAGATATATGTCTTGAAGTCGGCCGCATCGACAGGTCCACGCAGGATATTGGCGGCTTCCCAGAGGTGAGATTCGAGTTGAGCAAGGGATGTTGTCGTGGTGACCATTGTTTGACCTCAAGAGAACTGTGCAAGGACTGCGGGGGGAAGGCGGCTATCTCTCTGTAGATTCCATCCAGCCTTCCCTCTCGGGTCGTTGTAACACGTTAAGTATCAATTTTGGATCGGGACTATATTAACTTACCAATTTCCATATTCCGGTATCGCTTGATTTTTCCCAATTCTAAATTTGTATGATGCCTTTTCGTTTAATGTTTGGTGGCAAATCGAACAGTTATAACCTGGGTATAATATCGCCTACATATTCCTCGCACCGTCCGTGCGAGTTTTCTGAAGGCAGTGTGCGCCTCAAAAATGACTTTCTGCCCTGAAATTTGAAAGAAGAAAGGCGGCTGACGTCAGAATTCGTTTTGTAAATCTCCAACCCGTTGTTGGAGAATTGACATGCCCCTGGTACATCGCCGTAACCTTCAGGACGGAGTTCGGCGAGGTGCAGTACTGGTACACCGGACACGTAATTTATTATACTACTTTTATAAATGGAGTGCCATGGCTCCAACATACCGTGATGCAACCATCAATTCCGTCGAAGCGACTGCCACGGTCAGCGGCAGCACAGGCGGCGGCCGCGACGAGAAGGGCAACGTGTATTTCTTCCCGAACGTCTCGGTGAGCATCGGCTACTGGTTCGACAACGAGGGTGTCCCGAACTCGGACTGGAATACCCACTTCAAGGCGCAGCTGTGGATCAACGGCGAACAGGTCGGCAAGAAGCAGGACCTCTCAGCCGGCGGGCCGCAGACCTACACGTTCTTCGCGCACAAGTTCCCGGCGCCGGGCACCTACAAGGTGGAGGTTCGCGGGAAGAACTCGAAGTCAATCGACGTTACGATCAAGAATCCGCCGGTGCAGGAGAAGAAGGCGGCGCAGTGATGGGAGGAGAGTGTCTACTTTTTTCACTTGCCTATAACGGCGCAATCTGGATTGGTGGCACCAAAAATCACTTATGAGATTCCCCGCTCGCATCAATAACATCGTCCCCGGTCGAAAAGGCCGGGAACCCCAGGGTCTACCGGCATCTCACGCCTTTTCGAGCGTGAACCGAAACGCCGCCCCTTCCTCCGGGTGCCCGGGCACCCGGTCCTCGACCCAGACCCGCCCTCCGTAGCGCTCCACGAGGATCTGCACCAGGTAGAGGCCGAGGCCTTCACCGACGCCCCGTTTCTTCTGCTCGTAGCGGTGGAAGATTGCCTCCTTCTGTTCATCCGGGACGCCGGGGCTGGTATCCGCAACCGTCACCCGCACAAACCCGTTCTCCTCCTCGGTCAGGACGGTAATTGCGGCGTCGGCACCCCCATGCTTCACGGCGTTGCCTATCAGGTTTACAAAGACTTCCGGGAGGAGGTCGTCAACCCGCACCAGGTACGGAGCACCCTCGTAACGGATGTTGCTGTTGGGGTAGTGACCGGTCTCCTCCCGGATGATTGCGTCGAGATCCGTCGGCCGGAGAAGAGGCGGCCCGGCGTGAATCCGCCGGATCTTCGAGACGGTACCCAGGATGTCGATACTCTTCCTGACGCTCCGCTGGAGTTTCTTCGCATAACTGGCTGCTTCCCCATTTCCCGACAGGCTGTCGATAAGCAGCTCTGTATAGAGGTTCGAAACGTTCTCGGTGTTTCCGATGTCGTGGGTCAGGATATCCAGGTACAGGTTCGTCTCCCGGTGAGCGGACTCGAGATCCCGGTTCAGCCGGGCGAGATCTTCGGTCTGGCGCTGGAGAGCCTCCTCGGCCTGCTTGCGCTCGGCAGCCTCCCGTTCGAGATCCGCTTTCGAAGCGGTGACTCCTTTGAGATCTGCGGTCATTCGGTTGAATGAGCGGGACAGATCACTGATCTCGTCATCGGCGGTCTCGACGATGGCGTAATCGAGGTTGCCGGACCCGATGATTCGTGCTCCCTCCTGGAGACTCTCGATCGCCACCAGAGTGCGACGGTAGAAGAGGAAGTAACTGGTGAAGATGTACGCGGCGAAAGTGCCCATCAGGGCGAAGATCAGGAGATTGCTGGCCTGTTCCAGTTGCACCCTCTCCTGGTGCATGATGCGCGCGAGCTGCGTGGCGTCGGCACCCATACCCTGCGTCTGGACGGCCATCCTGCTCCACAGTACCTGCAGAACAGGTTCCGTTGCCGGATCGTCCGATCCGGGGGAGGTCGCATAGACCTGAGCCACGCTGTCAAAGATTTCCTTGAGCCGGTTCTGGTTGCTCCGGATATTGGCGACCAGTGCCTGCTGTTCCGGAGTCTGGGGGTCGAGCTCCGAGAGATCGGATGAGAACGAGGTATACACCGATTCCCATCGCGTGCGTTGCAGGTCCTCACGGTAGAGGAGGTATTCGGTTGAGAGATAGCTGAGATCGTTCGCTCCCTGGGCAAGTGTGCCTGCGATCTGCTCCTGCCGGTCAAGGTATTCGAGCTGCTGGTCCGCGATGACCACCGAAACGGCGATGATGAGCAAAACCAGCCCGAAAACCACGGTGCTGATGATCAACTGTGTCCTGATCTTCATGGTCGCTCACTGTATTCCGATGATGTTCACCGATGCCGGTTTCACGCTTGAAAGGCTCTCCGTGGAGATATAATCGTGGAAATCCGGGATAGTCGTTGCATTCGTGAGGTTATTGGCTATCATCCACCGTGCCTCGCCCTCCATCGCGGTGATGAGCGATTGGTCAAGCGAGAGTGTGAACTGGTTCTGCTGCCAGACCGTATCCATGTACCCGGCGTCGAGGTTCAACCGGTTCTGCACGATAGCCCGGGATTCGGCCGGATGAGTGTGGATGTACTCCTCAGCCTGCGCCAGTGCCGTAAGGAACCTGGCCGCGATGTCGGGATGATCTCTTATCCAGTCATCGGTGGAGACGATCAGCCCGAAGACGGGCTGGCTGCCCTGCGCCGGCAGGACAACAGCGTTCGCGCCCAACCGGTCTCTGGCCGCATTGGCATACGGCTGGGCGGTTGAAATGGCATCGATATCTCCGTCCGCAACAGCGTTCACCCATCCTTCCGGAGTTTCGACGTTAACGAGGGTTATGTCCTGCATCGTCATGCCATGCAGCATGAGAAGCCTTCCGAGATGGAATTCCGATACGGTTCCTATCGTGGTCCCGACCCGTTTACCCCCAAGGTCGGACACATTCGTGATTCCCCGGTCTTGCCGTGCGACAAGATAGATGAACTCACCCTTGTCGATGTTTCCTATCGCGCTTATGTTTGCGTTCTGGAACGCCTTCCGGACAATGGGGAACTCGGATACCCCCACGGTGATGTCCGCTTCGCCGTTCACCACTCCGTCAAGCGAAGCCGCTCCGGAATGGTATTCACGCAGGCTTATATCGATGCCGTTCTCCTCGAAAAAGTGCCGGTCTTCGGCGATCCAGAAAAGCGCGGTTGACTCAAACGGCGAATACGCTACGGTGATGGTATCCGTCTCTTCCGGGCCGGCCTCCTGGAAGCCCCAAAACCATGCGCCGGATCCCACCAGCAGCACAATCACGGCGAGTATACCGGCGTTCTTCTTCATAGCCGTGCTCCGGGGGTGTCCTTCATGACACCTCCCGCCGGCGAGTGATCCGCGCTGCCTTCATGACTGTCTCAGTACCGTTCGTAGAGATGGAAATCCCCGGGCCGGGGATTGCAGTTGCATTCGTCGGGCTATCCGCGGTCATCCACGGTCCCGCTCTGAGCGGTCTCAAGTGATGAGCGCCAGCCCGGCCGCTTCTACAGATCGTCACGTTGCACGGCAACTGCCCTCTTTGCGCGGGCCGGATGCGCCCACCGTCGTCCGGGCGCTCGTTGATCCGGTCGGCCCGGATGGAGTTGACGGCTCTGTCATGATGCCTGGAAGATACCATACAGTGATCCTGCGCAGAAGATTGCGATTGAAACCTATTGGAGCGCCAATTTTTCACAGGTAGCCTCTGGTAAAACCTGGGCCGATCAGTATCGCTGATTGCTACTGTATCTAAAAACACTGATGGGTATAATATAGTTACTCCATGGGTTCCGGCCGAACATCAGCACATCGGGATGAACCCGACCGAAGATTGCCATAGCAGGGGCTTACATCGAGATGACAGCCCCAATTACTAAGATATGTTCAGGAATGATGCCAGACACCTGTCGTTTCTTATGTGCTTTTTGTTCAGCGTGTAAGTATGCGGGCGCATGCTTTTCAGCCTGTCTCCCGGCACCAGCCCCCTACTCTCCTCCAAAGGTATACGTATCGGCGCATTGAACACCTCATATGGACGCTCCGGTCCCGGGCAGGCAGGATAGATAGGATATGGACGGCAGCACGATAATCCCGGTTCTCATTCTTGCATGCGGCCTCCTTGCAGGATTCGGCGTGTACGCGATCGTATCCTCCGCTCCGTCCGCTCCGGTGCACGCAGCTCTCTACACGGAGAACGCGCCGGAGCCCATCGGGCCGTACAGCCAGGCCGTGCTGTGCGGGGACTACCTCTTTACGTCGGGGCAGATCGGCCTCGACCCGGCCACCGGCAGCCTCTCCGGCACCGTAGCAGGCGAAACGGTCCAGGCGATGGAGAACCTGCGGGCTGTGCTCGCCGAAGCCGGCCTCAACTTCTCGGACGTCGTGCAGACCCGGATCTACCTGACAGACCTCGCGGACTTCGATGCGGTCAACGCCGTCTACGGCGAGTACTTACAGGAGCCCTACCCCGCACGGTCGACGGTAGAGGTCGCCGGCCTCCCGAAAGGGGCGAGGGTCGAGATCGAGATGGTCGCAGTGGTGCGGTGAAGATGCATACGCCCGGATTGAGGCGGATCCTCCCTGCGCAACTACCGCTCTCCTTTTGCTCAAAATTTGCACTATAACTCAGTAATATATCCATGGCAGCCGTAACATGACACGAATAATCCGAAAGGTATAAACGTACTTCACTCCCCCCATCATATATAGGTAATATCGCGCATGTCATCGTCAACCCCTGACCGGATCCTCTACGTAGATGACGAGGAGGCGCTGCTCGACATCGGCCGTGCCTTCCTTGAGCGAGCGGGCGGCATCACCGTCGATACCACTCCAAGCCCGCTGGAGGCATTTCGACTGATCATGACCGGGCGATATGATGCGGTCGTCTCGGACTACCAGATGCCGGAGATGGACGGCATCGCCCTCTTGAAGCGGATCCGGGAGGCGGGATCCCTGGTGCCCTTCATCATCTTCACCGGCAGGGGGCGGGAGGAGGTGGCAATCGAGGCGCTCAACAACGGCGCCGACTTTTACCTCCAGAAAGGCGGTGACCCGAAGACGCAGTTTGCCGAACTTGCAAACGCGGTCCGGCAGCTGGCCGGGAGGCAAAGGGCGGAGGCAGCATTCCACAAGAGCCAGGAGACGTTGCATAAAGCGCAGAGCCTTGCGCACCTCGGCAGATGGGAGTTCGACCCCAATACCGGGCAGCTGGCCTGGTCTGACGAAATGTCCCGTATCTATGGTCTTGTCCCCCGGAGTATGCCGGCAACGTACGAGGATTACCTGGCGCGTATCCATCCGGACGATCGGGCTGCGGTTGAAGCTGCGCACTCCGCAACAAGCGCGGACGGAAAGGATAACTACGAGATCGAGCACCGGATCGTTCGCGCCGACACCGGGGAGGTCCGGTACGTCGTTGAACGGGTTGAGCACCAGCGGGACGAATCAGGACGGGTCGTCCGTTTCGTCGGGCTGGTGCACGACATCACCGAGCGCAAACTCGCCGAACTCGAACTATTGCGCAGGCACGAAGACCTCAAGGCGGCGTACGAGCAGCTTACCTCCATCGAGGAGGAGCTCCGGACAAGCTTCGACGACCTTGCCGAGGGCCAGCAGCGGCTCCAGGAGAGTGAGCGCAGGCTTGCCGATATCATTGAGTTCCTCCCGGATGCAACCTTTGTCATCGATACAGGCGGGCGCATCATCGCCTGGAACCGTGCAATTGAGAAGCTGACCGGTGTTTTGAAAGCGGAGATGCTTGGCAGGGGCGATTATGCATATGCGGTTCCGTTCTATGGTGAGGCACGCCCGGTTCTGATCGACTATGTCCTCCGGCCCGACAGAATGGCGGGCTGCCCTTACCGTATCAGGACGGACAACGGAGAGGTCCTTGAAGGCGAGGTCGCTCTTGCCCGTCCCGGCGGGAGGGAGGCCGCCCTCATGGTCAGAGCATCTCCCCTCTATGACCGGGAGGGCAGGCGTGCCGGTGCGATCGAGATAGTCCGGGATATCACCGAGCAGAAGCGGGTTGAGGCCGATCTGCGTGAGACAAAAGAGTATCTGGAGAGCCTGATCGATCATGCCAACGCCCCGATCGCCGTCTGGAACCCGGAGTGTGTCATCACCCGGTTCAACCGGGCCTTTGAGTGCCTGACCGGAATTCCTGCAGATGAAGCCATCGGGCAGAATCTTGAGATCCTCTTCCCGGAGGAGAGCCGGGATGCATCGATGGAGCGGATCCGGCGGGCGATGGCGGGCGAGTTGTGGGAGGACGTGGAGATCCCGATCCTGCACCGGTCGGGCAGCGTCAGGACGGTGCTCTGGAACTCGGCAAACATCGTCGGCAATGTCGGGGAGACGCCGGTTGCAACGATTGCGCAGGGAAAGGATATCACTATCCGGAAACAGGCGGAGACTGAACTTCTGCAGAGGCACGAGGAACTGCAGGCAGCGTATGAGCAGCTCGCCTCTATCGAGGAGGAACTCCGGACAAGCTTCGACGACCTTGCCGAGAGCCAGCGCCAGCTTCGGCAGAGCGAGGAGCTCTACCGGCGAATCTCCGAGAGCATCTCCGACGTTGTATTTGTGTGCGACTTCCAGGATACGGGCGAGTACGCCATTGGCCGGATTGCCGGAGCGGTGCACGAGATCACCGGGTACACTGATGAGGAGGTTCTCGCGATGCGGTGCTGGAAGCATCTTGTCCACCCGGACGACCGGCCCATCTTTGAGCGCGACATCCGCTCGCTCTCCCCGAACATGTCTTCGGTCACTGAGTTGCGGATAGTCCACCGGGACGGTTCGGCCAGATGGATCCGCGTCTCAGCCAACTGCACCAACAACCAGAACGGCGGGCTGCGGTTGTACGGCGGGTGGCAGGACATTACCGAGCAGAAGAAGGCCGAGGAGGCGCTGCGGGAGAGCGAGCAGCACTTCCGCACCCTTGCAGACAGCGGCCAGGCCCTGATATGGACCTCCAGGCTGGACGCGAACTGTGACTACTTCAACGAACCGTGGCTTGCCTTCACCGGCCGGACGCTCGAGCAGGAGATCGGTGACGGCTGGACCGAGGGAGTGCACCCTGACGATCTCTCGCGGTGCACCGCGACTTACCTGGATGCATTTGCCCGGCGCGAGCGGTTCAGCATGGTCTACCGCCTGCGGCGGCATGATGGGGAGTACCGCTGGATTCAGGACGACGGCTCTCCGAGGTATGATACCCACGGCAACTTCCTCGGCTTTATCGGGCACTGTCTGGATGTCACCGAGCAGAGACGGATGGAAGCGGCGTTGCGGGAGACTGCGGAGAAGATGGAGAGCATCTTCCATGTTGCCCCTACGGGCATCGGGGTGGCGGTAAACGGGCTATTTACGGAGATTAATGACCGGCTCTGCGAGATCACCGGCTACACCCGCGACGAACTCATCGGCCAGTCCGTGCGGCTGCTCTATCCGAGCGATGAGGAGTATGAGTCCGCCCTGCAGGAGATCATCGCCGGGATCAAGGAGACCGGAACGTGTACGCTTGAGGCCCACTCTCTGCGCAAAGACGGCGGAGTCATCATCGTGCAGCTCTCTATAACACCCCTTGATTCGGCAGATATCTCCCGGGGTACGGCATTCACCGTCCAGGATATCACCGAGCGCAAAGCGATAGAGCAAGAGGTTGCACATCACGCCAGGGAACTCATCCGGCAGACGAACAGCCTGACGGTCGCGAACAAAAAACTCAACCTGATGAACAGCATTACCCGGCACGATATCCTGAACCATCTGACGATTCTTCTCGGCAACCTTTCGTTTGCAGAGGAGGCCGAACCGGGCCAGGACATCTCGGAGTTCCTTGCCCGGGTAAAGAATGCCGCCGACCGGATACGCCGCCAGATCGAGTTCACCCGGGACTACACGGATCTCGGTGACCGGTTTCCGGAATGGCAGCGGATATCTGACGCGATCCTGAGCGAGGCGCTGCACGGGCTGCCGGTTGAAGACGAGGCCGGCGATCTTACTGTCTACGCGGATCCGATGCTTGCAGCGGTCTTTTCAAACCTGATGGACAACACGGTCCGGCACGGGGTGTCGGCGACCCGGGTTCGCGTCTGGTACCGGTCGGAGGAGAACGGAGACATCACCCTCGTCTGGGAGGACGACGGCGTCGGCATCCCTGTGGAAGAGAAGGGACGGATCTTTGAGCGGAGTGTCGGGAAGAACACGGGGCTCGGGCTCTTCTTGATCCGGGAGATTCTCGGGATCACCGGGATCAGCATCACCGAGACCGGAGAGCCCGGGAATGGGGCACGGTTTGAGATGCGTGTGCCTCGCGGGGCATACCGGGTTCTGGAGTGAAACCGGTTGCATCTCAGATCGCCCTTACCTATCCAGGTTTGATCTTCCTCCCTGACATCGCCTGCCGTAACGGGGTATTGACCTGCAGCGCCCCTCGATTGTCGGCGCCGGCGGCAGGGACAGTCCGCTCAATCTACCTCTTCCAGGGCCAGGGCCCCCAGGTATGCCATCGTCTGGAGGACATCCTTATTCTCCGGTGTAAGCACCTCCTCCGGGTCCCTGAATGCGAACGCCAGGACGCCGAACGTAACCGCAAACGCCTTCATCGGAACGTAGTGTCCTATGCCCATCGGGAGGGTATCGGTGCCTCTC
>DAOSER010000063.1:0-11114 GCA_035363235.1 Methanoculleus sp. | reverse complement strand
CGACCTCATGGGACGAGGCTTCTCCGTCGGGACGCAGAGGATCCTGCAGGCCGCTGCGGCCTTCCTCAGACTTCGCCCCCCGCTGACGGCGGTTTCGGGTGACAGGTGACGCCGAGCCACCCGGGCTAGTCCCCGTATGTACTGGATTCTATGGGATAAAAATAGCTCCGCCCACCCGGGCCCGCCATGCCCGGGTGATCGCTTCGACCTTGCGTCTGTCCTTCTTCTCGAAGAGGTCGAGGACAGCAAGGTCGATTCCGGGCGGGAGGACAGCTGGAAGCAACCGCAGATCGCTCTGGTAGACCTCGATCTTCTGCGCGCCGGCGGCGGTGGCGACGAGGACGGGGTCCCGCGCGACCGGCAGGCGTCGGAGGTCGTCGTAGGACCGGTGCATCGTCACCTCCTTGATTCCGAGGAACTCCCGGTTCACCCGGAGGTTGCAGGCGGTCCAGTAGGCTGCCGCATACCAGGCATCGTTCGCGATCACGTGGGGGATGCCCGCCCGGGCGGCGGCAAGGCCGAGGGTGCCGGCGCCCGAGCAGGCGTCGACGAACGTCCGGGGCCGGTACTTTCCGATCTCACGCTCGAGCGAGAGAATCTTTGGGTCTCTATCCCGGGGGAACTCGATGTGCAGGGCCGACTGCTGCTTGTAGACGACGATAGGTCCCGCCCGGGTAGGGAAGACGTCGGCCCGGACGTCGCACCCGGCAAGGAGGGTATACTCGGCGGGCTCAGCATCGGTATCGCTGATCCCCGGTGCTCCGGCACCCGTCCTGACGACGCCCCGGACCTCGGGGACTTCGGCGATCAGGCGCCCGGCGGTCCGCTCCCCGACCGACCGGGAGAGAAGGACGAGCGATCCGGGCGGAAGGTAGGGGGCGGAACGCATGGCAAACCCCGGGTGGACGAGCGGTGTCCCGACGGCGGCGAGGGGTTCGGTCCCGGTGAGGTCCCCCTCGGCGGCCATCACCCGGTAAATGTGGGCAAAGACCTCGTCGATGAACCGCTTCCCGCAGGAAGGGCAGGGTTCGGCAGGAGAGAGGTCGGGAGGCGGGGCGCGCTTGTCATAGGTGAGCCCCATGCAGTCGGGGCAGGGTGCGAAGATGTGCGGCAGCCGTGCAAGGAGCGTGGGAGCATCCTCGATGCAGTCTCCCCCGCAGACCGGGCAGTTCATGCCAGTGCGTTGGCCGTCGATACATAAAATGCGTGCGGCAGCGGCGCCGTGCTCAGAAGAGCAGCAAGGCAGTAATGAGCGCGGTGATGTACGCGGCCGGGTAGAACCAGACCCGCACCCGGTCGATCCGCCCGGCGATCACCTTGCCTCCGCTGCAGTCGTCTCGGGTAGAGGTTGTAGTGATTACCGGATATCCGGTGGACTGCATTATTGCCGATATTACATTTTGGGGCATGCAGCCTATCGATCTGTGGACGGCTTTTCAGGACTTCCAGCATCCCCGGACTGCTCAATCAGTATCGCCATCCACCGGGTCTCTTCCGAACCCGACAGCACCGCCTTTACGAGCAGAGTCAGGGGTGCACCCAGAAACAGCCCCGGGACGCCGAGCACCAGCGTCCAGGCGAGGACCGAGAGGACGATCGCCAGCCGGGAGATTCGGAGCGCCCGCTCGGCAGGGTACGGCAGGAGGAAGCGGCGGGTGAGAACGTCGATGATAGCGATGCCGGCCGCAACGGCAAGTGCTCCCGGGAGGCCGTGCTGGAGCCAGGCAAGCCCGATAGGCGGCACCGATGCGATAGGCAGCCCGAAGTAGGGGATGTAGCCGAGCACGACGATCAGGACCGCCCAGAGCGCCGGGGCGTCGATCCCGAGGAGCAACAGGAGAACTGCGACAGCGATACCGGTCGCAAGCCCGCTTTTGGTGCGAAAAGACGCATATGCAATAAGGTCGTTCGCGGAACGGTTGAGTTCTGCCATAACGTCGGATTCCAGGCTTCGCACGAGTCTCCCCCGGAAAGAGGCTACTTCCAGGAGCATGAAGACGGTTACGATCAGGATGACCAGAAAATTGATGACCAGGACAGAGAGTTCGGCGAGTATCTCCCAGAGCGGCGGGATAAGCGCGGTGCCGTTCGGTAGTTCGGGCGGTTGTACCGATACCGGAATTCCCAGATCTGCAAACCACGATTGCAGCCCCACAAGCTGGGCCTGCAGCAGATCCTGGTAGGCAGGCAGCGCGCTGTCGAGTTCGACAAGAGACAGGCCCAGGAGTGCGACGAGCAGCAGGGCAACACCGGCGATCACCCCGACCATCGCCAGCACCCCTGCCGTGCGGGGCAGCCCACGCTCTTCCAGGCGATGCACCGTCGGCGTGACGATGACCGCCAGGATGAACCCGACGAGCACCGGGCTCACAATCGCGGCGCCGAGGTGCATACCGGTGACGACGACGGCAGCGATGACGACGACCCGGGTGAGGGATGCGAGGCGGGACGGAGCGGGTACGGTTACCTCCCTCTTGCAGGTACGACCGTCGTTGGAGGGGTTGCCCATTTCAGAATCTCCGAACCTTGCTATTTGTCGATGTATCCGTCCGCTTTACTACGGGTTGCCTTACTAAGGTTATCTCCTGAAGATGCCGCAGGAGTAGTAGATGTGCAGCACCAGCACGACCAGGAACGGGCCCCAGAGGAGAGAGTGGATCTGCTGGGAGAGCGCCTTATGGAGAAGCCCGAATGTCAGGGGCCGTACCAGCCATGGTTCCGTGATCCCGAAGCCGCTGATCAGGAAGAGGAGCGTAAACGCAAGGAGGGTCCAGGAGATCAGTTTCCGATACGTGAACCGCACCATCCCTGTTCCTATCCCCGATCGAAGAAAGATCGGTCGATGCTCCCGTTGTTCGAGTACCCCCGGCTCTCCCAGTAGCCGCGGTAGTTCTCATCGTCGGACACTTCAATCCGGGTCACCCATTTCACCCACTTATAGCCCCAGCGGTCCTCGGCCACCAGCTGGAAGGGGAATCCCCGCTCTGCCGGCAGGGTGACGTTGTTCATGGCATAGGCCAGCAGGATGTCCCGGTCCTCGATGCAGGCAAGGGGAAGCGAGGAGGAGTAGCCGTCCTCCGCGTAGAAGATGACTGTATTTGCCCCCGGCTCCACCCCCGCCTCCTGCAGGAGTTCCTCCACCTTCATCCCCTCCCAGAGGATGGTGACGTCCCAGCCTTCTACGCAGTAGAGGGTAACAACCTTGCGGTAGTGAGGGAATCGCTCCATGAGCGCATCGTAGGAGTATACCTTTCTCTCCCCTACCTGTCCGTCGATGGTAAGAGTGTAGGTGCTCGCATTCACATACTGGGGGCCACGGATTGAGTTTTCACGAAAATCCGCAATCGAGGAGAGCTGCTCGCCCCGGTACTCCCTCACCTCCACAGGTGCAAGCTCCGTCACTTCCGGTCCGTCCTCTGCCAGGTCGAGGACGTAGAGGACGATGATGACGCCGATCAGTAATGTGACTATGATCAGGCCCGTGCGGTGTCCAATGCGCATGAAGGTTCCTCCACCAGGGTTCCTATAGGTGCTGGTGTGTGGCACCCGGTTCATATAAACACACTGCAGCTCCCTGGTGAGGAATTCCGCAGGCCGATTGCGCAGCAGTAAAATGTTCTCAGTGGCTTGTGCCCACCTTCCGGCTGGCGCTTCCGGCATTCTCCCCTTGAACGCTCCCCCTGGCAGCCCTCGGTTTCTTCGCCCGGGGATGCTCGATAAGGGAGATGGCGGCGCCCGCTCCGGCATCACAGGCAGGGTTCGGGCCGGAGGCTACCCAAAACCTCATTGCGGGGCCAGAGGGACCACGAGACCTTCGCGGAGCCAGCCCCAGGCATCCCGGAGGCGGCTCTCCGGGAAGTAGCGCACGTCAATCCCGGCAAAGCCGACAAAGAGCCCCGGCAGACGGTTCATCCATTCCCGCCACCGTTCACCACCGACGACGGCGATCCGGTCGACTCTCTCGAGGCCGGGCCACTGCCGGAAGGCTTCCCAGCCCTCTCCCGGCCTCCAGCTGCGGAAGCCCTCGATCTTAAGGAGGATCCGGATACTGTGTTGGTTCTCCATCGCTCGCTGGAGTTCCGGGATCAGGATGGTGGCATAATCGCTTTCGCTCAACTTCCCGTCGAACCGAAACCCGAGAACACTCCCTGAACTTTCCTTCATCCGGTCAAGCATGGGTGCCTCTATAGCCCTCCGAAGAAAAAAAGGTATGGCTGGCCGGCGGTGATATGCCGGCGGGTATACGTATATACTCCTGTGTGGTGATAGACGGCAATACCCTGTCGCGGCAGGGGGGGTCTTTTCGATGGAGCTGGAACTCTCAATAGGGTTCATTCTGGCGCTCAACGTCATATTTGCCGTCACGATCGTCTTCTTCGAGCGAAGAAACCCGACATCCACAACGGCATGGCTGATGGTCCTCTTCTTCCTGCCCCCTGTCGGTTTCGTGCTCTACCTGCTCTTCGGGCAGAACTACACCCGGCAGAGGATGTTCGTCATCAAGGAGCACGAGGACCGCTGTTTCCTCCAGGAGACCTTCGAGGAGCAGCACCGGGCGCTCGCCGACAACCGTCACCGGTTCACCACCCCGGAGGCGGAAGAGTTCCGCGACACGATCTTCCTCCTCCTCCGGAACAACCGGGCGTGCCTGACCGAGGGGAACCGGGTCGATATCTACACCCGGGGCGAGGATAAGTTCGACGCCCTCTTTGCCGCGATCCGGGGAGCACGCCGCCACATCCATCTGGAGTACTTCGTCCTCAACGACGACAAACTCGGGCAGGCGGTCGTCCACGCCCTTGCAGAAAAGGCACGCCAGGGCGTCGAGGTCCGCCTCCTCTTCGATGCGATGGGGTCCCGGGCCGGGGGCGGGTCGCGGGAGGCGTTCTCCGAACTGACGGAAGCGGGCGGGAAGCTTGGGGTCTTCTTCCCCTCGATCTACCGGGTCAACTACCGCAACCACAGAAAGATCGCCGTCATCGACGGGACGGTGGGGTTCATCGGCGGATTCAACATCGGGGACGAGTACCTCGGAAGAGGGCCGCTCGGCCGCTGGCGCGATACCGCTGTCCGGATCACGGGAGAGGCGGCCCGGATGCTCCAGCTCCGGTTCTTCCTCGACTGGCATTATGCGACCGGCGAGTATCCGGGCTTCGAGGCCTGCTATTCCTCGGAGGCCGGCGCCCCCGGCACGACGCCCGTCCAGATCGTCTCCGGCGGCCCGGATACCCGGTGGAGCCCGATCAAGGAGGGCTACCTCAAACTGATCAACTCCGCCCGGGAGTCGGTCTACATCCAGACGCCCTACTTCATACCGGATGAGAGTGTCGCTGACGCCCTCCGGCTCGCGGCGCTCTCGGGAGTTGACGTCCGGATCATGATCCCCTGCAAGCCCGACCACCCGTTCGTCTACTGGGCGACCCTCTCGTTCATCGGCGACATGCTGGATGCCGGGGTCCGGGCCTACACCTACGACGACGGGTTCCTTCACGCAAAGACGATCGTCGTCGACGGAAAGGCGGGTTCGGTCGGGAGCGCGAACTGGGATGTCCGGAGTTTCCGGCTGAACTTCGAGGCGAACGCCTTCTTCTACGATGCGGCAGTCAGTGCCGATCTTATGCGGGCGTTCGAGGAGGATCTCGCCGTCTCCACCGAGATCACGCCGGAGGACTACCAGGCACGGTCCCTCAGCGTCAAAATGAAGGAGTCGGTCTCCCGTC
This sequence comes from Methanoculleus sp., assembly GCA_035363235.1. Lineage (GTDB taxonomy): Archaea > Halobacteriota > Methanomicrobia > Methanomicrobiales > Methanoculleaceae > Methanoculleus. The sequence goes on along the minus strand of DAOSER010000063.1, from coordinate 5,394 downwards.
TCTTCTCACCGCTCGGGTAAGTGCCTTCACCGGTTCAGCCGGCCCTGGACGTACTTCCTGATCCGGGGGAGGCTCTGTTCCCAGCGGGCCTGGAGGATGGGGACGGTGTAGGGGAGGTGGTGCGGGAGGACCGCGGTCCCCATCACCGCCTTCTCAAAGAGCGGCCGTTCACGGCCGATGATGACCGTTTCTCTCTTACGGACGGCGTCCAGGAACTCTTCCACGGTATCGGCCTCGGCGCAGGTGACGACCCCCCCGAGTTCGAAGAGGAGGTGGCCGTCGGTTCCGCCGGTCCGTCCGAGACCGTGGGTAGCGGCGAGCCCGGCCGCTCTCAGGTTGTGGGACCGGGCCATCCCGCCGCAGATCACCTCGAGGGCGTCGAGGCGCGAGAAGACTTCTTCACCGATGCAGGCGCCAGCGACACATCGCTGCACCCCCCTGTTTAAGAAGGCGTAGCCGCAGGGGTGGGCCTCGGCGGCGACGCAGGCGTAGTCTTCCCGGCGGTCGAGGATGTCGGGGGTGTCGAGGCGTATCGCGGTGAACGGGCCGTTTCTCCGATGCTTCTCGATGTGGCGCCGGTAGAAGTCCCGCAGATCGGATGCCGAGTAGAAGTAGAGGAGGATGTGCGGGCCGTCGTTGGCGCTGACCTCGATCCCGGGGACGAGAGGGACCCGGACTCCCTGCCGCTGTGCCTCTGCCACGCCGCCGATCTGGTTGTGGTCGGTGATCGCAAGCCCGATCCCCCTCCGGGCAGCGAGTTTGAGTGCATCACGCACGCGGGTTGCGGAGTCGGAGTGCCGGGTGTGGAAGTGGAGGTCCGCCGGGAGCAGTCCGAGACGCCGGATCTCTTTCGGCAGGGGTTTCTCGAATATGATATCTTTATAATAGCGCATGGGATCGCTGTCTACCGATGGGTCGCGGAGGGTGAAAAAGGGTTGCCTGTTCGCGCGAGAGGGGGTCGTTCGCGTCCCGATGGTGCTACCCTATCTCAACGGCAGCCTCTTTTGCGGCCACCGGCTCCCGCAGCCAGTCGAGGGCTGCCGCCAGGTGGTCGTTGGTGAAATAACGCACATCTATCCCGGTAAAACCCGCAAAAAGTCCCGGAAGGCGGTTCATCCACTCTTCCCATGTCTCTCCGCCGACGATCGCGATCCTGTCGACCTTCTCCATCCCCGGCCAGTCTTTGAGAGCTTCCCATTGCCCGTGCGGCTTCCAGCCGTGGAAGCCCACGATATGGAAGAGTATCCGGAAAATCGGGTGGTTTCGCTCCGCGTCCTGAAGTACCGGGATCAGCGTCCCGGTGTAGTCGTCTGCCGTTATCTCGCCGTCAAATCGGAATCCGACGACGTTGCCTGCACCGGTTGCTATCTCCTCGAGCATGGCGCCCCCTCTCCGGGGCGGATTAAAAAAAGGTTCCGGCCGTCACCCGGCCGGGGGCCCTTCCGGGATCACCAGCCTGCCGGCGATCTCCTCCTTTGAGAATCGGGAGTTTCCGGCTCTGATCGCGGGGTATCAACGGCGTTACCATCCCTCGATCCTGATCTCCATGTCCGCGAGCTTTTTGTAGATTCGGCGCTTTCGCACCTCGCGCCGGTAGTCGTAGACGAAGTATTCGTAGGTATCCCAGACCGTTACCCAGTTTAAGATGGTGACGAGGCCGGTGAGCAGGATCGCGGTGGGGCCGTCGAGGTATCCGGCGAAGACCACGACGAACAGCACGGCGATCGCCGCGTTGAAGATGGCCAGGGCGAGACTGATCCTGCCCTCCCTGCGAGAGACCCTTCTGTCGTCATCGAGGTCGGCTATCCGGAACGAGAAGTGCCGCCGGATCGTCTCCGGGAGGAGTGCGGCCTCCTCCGGGGAGAACGCCTCCCGTGGGAGACCAACGGTGATGCCGGCGATCTTTTTGAGGCTGCACCCGTCGAGGTAACTTGAGATGTATTCTTCTGCAAACTCCGTGAGCTCCCGGGCGGGGAGGAGAGACGGGTCGTCCGGGTCAAGGAGCTGATCGCGTGATTTGAACCAGAACCCGATCTCCACCGTCCCGTCCCGCTCCGTTCTGGTAATCCTGACTTCCCGCATCTTCCACCCCGGGTACTACGAAGTTCCTCCACGATCCGCCCGGTTCGCGATCTCGATCTTTAGGGTGCATCTGTATCCGGGATGTCCTGAATTATCGGAAATTACCGTTCCGGAACGGTATGCCGGGAATACGCTCCTGCACCGGGTGTACCTCAACGGGGATTGATCCGCAAAGAGCCAAAAAGTGAGGCGCTGTCGCCCCTCCTGCTTATGGAGAGGGCGGCGGAACCTCAGCCGGTGCCGGTGTGCCGAAGGCGCTACGAAGGTTCGCCTCTTCCGTCTCCGAAAGCGACGTCCGGACGACGCGGCCCCCGTACTCCTTGATGGCGTCGACCACTTTATCCGGCGTCATCTTCTTGACGAGCAGGAAGACCGCGGAGTTGCCCGGCCCGACGTTCTCCGCGACTTCTTTGATGAACCTGTCGTCGATGCCGTAATCGGAGAAGCGGCCGGCAAGTGCGCCGGCGATTGCGCCGATGGCAAGCCCGAATATCGGCGCGAAGAAGATCAGGCCGATCAGCAGTCCCCAGAAAGCACCCGAGAGCGCCCCCATGCCGGTCAGGTTGGTCGCCTGCTTGATCTCGGTCTTTCCGTCCCGGTGATGGACGACGACCACCAGGTCCTCAAGCTCGATGACGTGCTCCTTCGTCAGGTTGACAAGCCTGTCCCTGACCCGGAACGCGGTTTCTTCGCCATCGTAAGCGATGGCAATCAGATCGCTCATAGAGATCCTCCACTGCAAGAAAGATGCAGCCAAAAATATAATTCAATGTATATATCCCCTGTGGTCGGCCCGGAGGTTACTTCTCCCGGCACCCGTTGCCCATCAGCTCTCCGATCCACCGGGTCTCCTCCCAGCTCTCGAGGAAGAGTTTCACCGCGATCGTCAGCGGTATGGCGAGGAAGATCCCGACCGCACCGAGGATGAATCCCCAGAAGATGACGGAGAAGAGGACGACGAACGGGGAGAGGTTGAGTTCCCGCCCGGCCATCTGGGGGAGGACGAGGTTTTCTGCGGCGGCGTCGATGAGGGCGATGACGACGATGACGGCAACGGCCCCGGCCGGCCCGAACTCGATGAGCGCGAGGAGGGTGGGCGGGATCGCAGCCACGACGAGGCCTATGTAGGGGACGTAGCTCAGGACGAAAGCGATGAACCCCCAGAGCACCGCGAAGTCGACCCCGAGGACGGCGAGGAACAGCCCGGTTCCGACGCCGGTGATCAGGTTCACCTTCGTCCTGACCACCACGTAGTCGATGAGGATCTTACCCGACTGCGATAGGTGCCGGTAGGGGGCGCTCTCCGGTCCCAGGTGGCGCGCGAGAACCGCCGCAAGACGGGGTGCCTCCAGGAGAAGGAACCCGATCCCGACGAAGACAAGGAAGACGTCGACGGCGACGCTCCCGATCTCACGGGCAAATCCGGCTGCCTGCTGGAGGATGAACCCCTGGTCGATGTAGTCCCATACCGTGAACTCGCCGACATCTATGCCGTAGCCGGCGAGGACGACCGCCTGGGCTTCGAGGCTCGCCTGGTACTGCGGAAGAGTCCGGATAAACCCGGTAAAGGCCACACCGAGGAAGACGATCATTCCGGCGAAGATCGCGATGAGCCCCGCGACCACCGTTGCGGCGGCGAGGAGCGGGTGGACTCCCCGGCGGGTCAGCCATTTCATGGCGGGGGCGGTGATCATGGCGAAGAAGACGGCGACGAGGAGCGGGCCGAGGATGGGGGTCGCCACCCGGATACCCGCGAGCACGATGACGACCGCCGCCCCGACGATCGCGATGCGGGCAGGGGGGGAGAGGTTCTCGGCGGTCATATCCACGAGGAAGGTATGGGCGCTCCCGAAAGAAAGAGTTTTCCGGGCGGGGCTTTACGGTCTCTCCCGAATCAGGCTCTCCCCCACCCGGATTGCCTTCATGAGCGACTCCCAGACGACCGGTGTTGCAAGGAATATGTTCCTGCGGCCGATGGCCTCCGCCGCCCCGGTTCCCTCGAGGCCCTCGAGAAGCCGGGGATCGACCTCGGCGAGGATGAGCCGGTTTCCCCCGACCTCGACCTGCCGGGCGTAGCGCTCCAGCATCCGGAAGAGCCCGGTTCCGGCTTCGACCCTTCCCCGGAGAGCAAGGATCACGACGGCGCCCTCTGCTCCTTCCGGAGACGGGAGCGACCGTTCGATCGCCCGGAGGGTGGCGAAGTAGACACTGCCGGAAATCGAGAGCACGGTGAGGGTGTCGTCCACAAGCCGTCCGGGCGCCGGCTCTTCCCGGAACATCCCACCGCCGACCGGGACGAGGCGGACCACGGTTGCCTCCCGGGTGGAGGTGACGAGGTAGATGGTAAGCGAGAGGAGGACGCCGACGTAGATGCTGTACTGGAGCGGGAGGACCTGGGTGGAGGCGAAGGTGGCGATCATCGCCCAGCGTCCGGGGCGGGAGTACTTCCAGATGCAGGTGATTTCGCGGGGCTGGTACATGAGTTCTATTCCGATGAGGATCAGGATGCCCGCAAGCGCCGGGAGAGGGATCAGTTCCGCGAGCGGCCCGGCGACGAGGATGACCATCCCGACGATGACGCCCGAGATGAGGTTCGCCGCCCGGGTCTCTGCGCCCGCGGCTACGCTCAACGCCGTCCCGGAGAGGGAGCCGTCCGCCGGTGCGCACTGGAAGAAGCTTGCGATGATGTTCGTCGCCCCCTGCCCGGCAAAGTCCCGGTTCACGTCGGAGATGGTGCCGTCGGGCTCGGGTGTCGTCTCCGTGACCCCGACAGCCATCACGAGCCCGATGATGGCAAGCGCGAGCGCCGGAACCAGGAGCCCGGGTGCGAGGGTGAGGTCGGGAACGGCGGGGACCGGGAAGCCGGCGGGGATAACGGCGATGTCGCCGACGAGCGCGACTTCCGGGAATACGGCCGGGACGAGGAGGGTTGCGATGATGATCGGGAGGAGGAGGGCAATGGGACGAAGGTGCGGCACCCGCCGGAAGACGAGGACGAGAGCGATGGTGAGGAGGCCGACGGCGAGCGCCTGCAGCTGGATTTCGCCCGCATGAAGAAGGAGGTTGGGTATGGTGAGAATCCGGATTGCTTCTCTCGGGAGCTGGTAGCCGGTGAGGTTGCCGAGCTGGCCGAGGATGATGAGGAGTGCTGCTCCTGTGACGAACCCGGTGAGGACGGCGTTCGATATGAACCGGGTCAGGCTGCCCGCCTTGACGAGCCCGAAACCGATCTGGAAGATTCCGACGAGGAGCGTCAGCACAAAGAGGGTGGCCGGGACGTCGGCCTCGGGGACCGGGGCGAGGACGGAGTAG
>DAOSER010000062.1:0-11311 GCA_035363235.1 Methanoculleus sp. | reverse complement strand
ACTCGCCCTCGGCGCTCGCGGAGTACGGGATCGGCGTGCCGGTGATGAACCTCGGCCTCGGTGTGGAGCGGCTCGCGATGATCGCCTACCAGTCAAACGACATCCGCCAGCTCACCTACCCGCAGTTCTTCCCGCAGGAGATCTCCGACCGCGAGATCGCCGGCGCCGTGCACCTCCGCGAGGAACCGGCGTCCGCGACCGGGAAACGGATGGCGGAGGCGATCCGCGCCACGGCCGCCGAGCACGCGACCGCTCCGGGCCCCTGTGCATTCACCGCGTGGAAGGGCGAGATCGCCGGAAGAGAGGTGGAAGTGATCGTCGAGGAGCCCGAGTCCAACACAAAGCTCTGCGGCCCCGCTTGCTTTAACGAGGTCTTTGTCCACAACGGCTCGGTCCTCGGCGTGCCGGATATCGAGAAGTGGGCGACCGTCCGGCAGGAAGGCGTCTCCACCGGCATCACCTACCTTGACGCGGTATCGAGCCTCGCCGCCGCACGGATCGAGGAGGCGGCACGGTGCGGGGAGGAAGCCCATGTCCAGGTGAAGATGTCGAAACTCCCCTCCGACGTTAACCTGCGCATCGAGGAGTACGCGATGCGGCACATCACCGACCACAACAAAAAGGTGGACCTCCGGGGCCCGGTCTTCCTGACGGTCAGGTCCGTCATCCCGGAGCAGCCGACTCAATAAGGGCCTTCTTCCGCCCAGGCCTCTCTTTTTTTCCGGAAACGCCTTCCTTATCACGTTCGATGCACCTCCGGAGCAGGGGCAGCACGTCGCGCTGGCCGACCAGGTTGAACCGGGCCCTGCTCGGGGCGAGCCCGACCTTGATCGAGTAGGCGTCCGGCGGCATTGCCTCAAAGAGGTCTTCATCAGTCCGGTCGTCCCCGATAGCAAAGATGAAGTCCCAGGCGCGTTGAGAGACCCAGTTCAGCGCTGCCCTCCCTTTGTTGACGACGTTGTTCTTGATCTCGATGACCTTGTTCCCTTCCATGACGCCGACGTTCAGGTTCGACGTCAGGTGCAGGAGATCGTCCTTGAGGTCTTTCGCTCGCTGTGCGCCGAGCACCGGCTCGGTTCTCCGGTAGTGCCAGACGAGGGAGTAGTCCTTCTCCTCGATGAAGGTACCCGGTGTGCGGTCGGTGTAGAGTTCGAGAAGCGGGTTGATCTCAGCCTTCCAATCGTCCGAGAGAGCCTCAGGCATCCGCCACTCTCCGGAGCGCTCCTTTATCCAGACACCGTGCTCGGCGATGAGCCCGATATCCATCGTCCCGAACCAGGCATCCAGCGTGGACCGGTCCCTGCCGCTGATCACCACTACCTCGTTTCCGGGTTCCCGGGAGAGGGCCTCAAGCACCTCCCGTGTGGCGTCGCCGGGGACCGCCTTCTGCGGTTTTGAAGCGAAAGGCACCAGGGTTCCATCGTAGTCAAGAAGAAGCAGTCGAGCGTTCGCCGCAGCGTAGTCTGTGACCAGTTCCTCCCTGATGGCCGGGGTAACGACCTGCTCGGAACGTTCGGCCTGGACTGCCCGGGCATCGCCGAGGCGTGTGAGGAAGTCACCGACCCAGCGTTCGATGTCGTAGCGCATCAGCCTCCTCTGCATGGTCCGGTTCCGCTCGATCTGCTCCTTCTCCGGCATGGCGAGCGCAGTCTCGATCGCCTCGATCACCGCGTCCTGGTCATTCGGGTTGACGATGATCGCTTCGCCGAGTTCCTCCGCCGCTCCTGCCATCTCGGAGAGGATGAGCACCCCGGTGCCGTCGGTCCTGGTGGCGATGTACTCTTTCGCCATCAGGTTCATGCCGTCCCGAAGCGGCGTCACCAGAGCGACATCGGCGGCACTGTAGAACGCCACCAGGGTCTCGAATGGGAGGAAGTTGTAGAAGTAGCGGACGGGAACCCAGTCGGTCGTACCGTACTTGCCGTTGATGCGGCCGACGAGTTCATCGATCCGCTTCTTCAGCACCTGATAACTGTCGACGCCGGTCCGGGACGGGACCGCGACGAGGACAAGGGAGACCTTCCCCTGGTAATCCGGCTTCTTCTCAAGGAGCGCATCGAACGCCTCGAGCCGGAGCGGGATCCCCTTTGTGTAGTCCAGGCGGTCGAACGAGAGGATGATCTTGCGCTTCCCGTACTCCTGCCGAATGCGGGCGATCTCCCTCTGGACCGGGGTGCTCTCTGCAGCGTCGGCGAACCGGTGGTAGTCAATGCCCATGGGGAAGAGGTCGGTGCGCACCATCCGGGTGCCGGTCCTGACCTCCCCGAAGGTGTGCTCGTACCCGAGGAGCCGCCGGACGCTGGAGAGGAAGTGGCGGACGTAGCCGTAGGTGTGGAACCCGATGAGGTCTGCTCCAAGGAGGCCGGAGAGGATCTCTTTCCTCCAGGGCAGGTGCCGAAAGATCTCGAACGACGGGAAGGGGATGTGGTGGAAGTAGCCGATCTCGGCATCCGGCAGGCGCTCCCGGAGCATCTGCGGCAGGAGCATCAGGTGGTAGTCGTGGACCCAGATGGTGTCGTCGGGACGGGCTACCTCCATCACGGCGTCGCAGAACCTCTCGTTCACCCGCTGGTAGACCTGCCACGTCTTCGGATCGTAGTCTGCAAAGAGGTTGAAGTAGTGGAGGAGCGGCCAGAGGGTGTTGTTGCAGAACCCGTCGTAGTAGTGCTTGATGTCGTACGGGGAGAGGAAGACCGGGTGGCACTGCTCTCTTGCGAGCACCTCGACAATCCGATCTTTCTCTTCTTCCTGATTCTTCCGGACGTTTATGCCAGGCCAGCCGACCCAGAGGCTCTCGTAGGACTTGTAAAAAGAGCCGACTCCCGTGGCAAGACCGCCGACGCTCCGTTGCAGGTGGAGGTCGCCGTTCTTTCGGGAGACACTGATCGGAAGCCTGTTTGATACTATCAGTAACCGGTTCATAGTCGATCCTGCTCACAGTCGTGGGATGATCACCATCCAGGTATTCTCAACCAAAATTAAGGTTTTGGCGAAATCTCCAAAAATTGCAGACATCAAACTCCAGGCGAGTTACTCCTCTCCCCGGCTCTCCCAGCGCCCGCCAGCACTATGCATCCCGCGTGTGTCCTATTGTAGCGATTTCGTCGGGACATCCACGGCGGTGGCGGCCACAGGAGTGGCAGTTTTCGGCAGGCGCCGCAGGGGGTGGTACATGCGTTGCCGGGACACCACAACCCCCCCGGCACCGATAAGGTTATATTTTTCTAACACAATGTTAGATATACATAACAGGTGAAGCAATGAAGACGCGATACGCGGTACAGATTGCGGCGGGAGCGGTTCTCGCGGCTGCAGGCATCCTCCTCCCGTTCCTCGTAGACGGGACAGGGGCGATCTCCTCGATCCTGGTGACGATCGGTCTCGTGATCCTTGCGATAGCCGTGGTCCGGCACTGGAGGTTCCGGGACGAGCCGGAGAAAGACGAGCGGACACAGAAGATTGGGGCATACGGCATCTCCTACTCGTGGCTCCTCACCCTTGTCTTCCTCGCGCTCCTCTTCTGGGTGGACTATCTCGGCGTGCTCGCCCTCACGGTCGAGAGCGTGCTGCTCTCCACCATCCTGCTGATGGGGATCTCCGCACGGATCTTCCAGTGGTACCTCTTCCGGCAGGGAGATGTAGCATGAGACCGGCGAACGCCATCGGATGGCATCCGCCCGGGAAGGGGGACGGCAGGTGAAGACCCGGATCCGGGAACTCCGGGCGAAGACGGGGATCACCCAGGAGGAGCTGGCCGGGCAGGTCGGGGTCCGGCGGGAGACGATCGTCTTCCTGGAGAAGGGGAAGTACAACCCCTCCCTTAAACTCGCCTATAAGGTGGCGCGGGCGCTCGGCTCCACCATCGAAGAGGTCTTCATCTTCGAGGACGAGGATCTGGCATGACCGTGCCCTCCCGGCGGATGGCTGCACAACAGACGGAAGGAGAGCCCCAACCGCCGCTCTCCGTGAGCCCGCCGACGATCGGGTGCAGAAGAAACCGCCGGCTCCGGGGCGATGCGGTAGAGCAACAGGAGGATCTAAAAATGATATTGGGGACAATCATTAAGGTTGGAGTGGGAGATTAAAAGCATTACGGTTTTTGATTAGCGATTTAATCTGCCCAATTCCACATTAACCCAATATTTAAGGGGCATTGTCAGTAATACTTTTTTATCACACCTTGAATATATTATATACGGATGATTCGATTATTCGAGTTGGGTGCAGCGCATGGGAATTGTTTTCTGCTATTTGGGGAGAAATCTACCGATCCTTTCTATCCTGCCCGCTACTGCCGTCCGGCCGCCCCGGAACAAACCCGGGGACGGCAGACCGAACAGAACCCCGGACCCTTCCGATCGGTCTCGGCGATGGTGTTTGAGAAACGCATGACGCACCGGGGGTCTCTGCAGTGGGCGAGCCCGAAGGTGTGCCCCAGTTCATGCACCGCCTCCACCACGGCGCGGTGCCGAAAGAGGTCCGCATCTTCAGGCAGCCTGTAGAACGACTGCCTGAGACGACGGAGGGAGATCAGGGCGCACCTCCGGCCGGCCATCCCGAAGACAAAGTTCATTCCCGGGAAGTAGAGGTCGGCGTTGGTGATCCCCAGCACCCGGTCGCCGCCGGCGGGCTCCATGGCGAGTGACAGGAACTCGAGCACCACCTCCGCGTCGTACTGGTCGCGCGCGGTGTTCCGCGCGGCTGCAGGAAGCGGGACTTCCTCCCCGAACACGACATCGCGGGAGAACGCCGCCTTCAGGGGGTCCCTGAGCATCCGGATCTCTGCCGGATCGACCTTTCCGATGGGGACCAGGGTGATACTCATGGCGGTTTCCGGCGCCGGTTATCGGCAGGCGAGAATATGATGGTATCGATCAGGGATTGGAGGAGTGGGGCCCCGTGACAGAAAGCCGTCCGGCAAGGTCACCAAGGATGCTAACGGCCGCCCCCCGGTCAAGCGGCTGGTTCTGGTTTCCGCACTTCGGCGAATAGATGCACGCGGGGCATCCCACAGTGCAGCCGCAGTCGCGGACCAGTTCGTGCGCTGTCCCGACGATCGCGGGAAGGAGGGCGAACGCCTTCTCCGCAAGCCCGATCCCGCCTTCGTATCCGTCATAGACGAATATCGTCGGCGCACCGGTTGCAGGGTGGAGAGGGGTCGAGAGTCCGCCGATGTCATGGCGGTCGCAGACGACATGATAGGGCATGACGGCGATCAGGGCGTGCTCCGCACCGTGCAGCCCGCCGGCAAGGTCCCGTCCCTCCGCGGCGACCACCTCCGCCGTCCGGTCCGGCAGGGTGAACCAGAGGCCTTTCGTCTCAAGGCGGAGAGGCGGGAGGTCCAGCCGGTGGTAACTCACGGCCCGGCCGTAGTGCCGCACTGTATATCCGACGACCTTTTCGGTAACCTTGATGTCGCCGAACGAGACCTGCATGCCCCCGATATCGCGGCGCCGGATCTCCCGCACGACCGCCACGTCGGTGGTGGAGAGCGGCTGGGTATAGGTATCGGTATCGGTCTCCTCCACCCGGATGGTATGCTGTTCAAGGTCCATTCCGGTCACCACGTAGGTCTCCCCCCGATGGAGAAGGATGGCGCCCGGGTGCGCCTCCCGGTAGGCCTGCCCCCGATCCATCGTCTCGAGCAGCCTCGCCCCGTGCATCACCCGGAAGGTATCGGAGGAGATGGCGTCCAGGCTGACCATATCCGCCGCCCGTTCCTGTCCCGCGTAGATCCAGCCTATCGAGGCTTTCCGGAGCAGGTGGACCTGCTCGAACGCTGCAAGCATCCCCGCGAGATCCGGACCGAACCAGCGGTCGTCGCGCTCCGGGTCGACCGGGAGTTCCGCCGCCGCGCAGAGGAGGTGGCCCGAGAGGATATACGGATTTCCCGTGTCCACGACGGCATGCTCGCAGGGCCGGGAGAAGAACGCCTGCGGGTGGCGCATGAAGTACTGGTCGAGCGGGTTTGCGAACGCAACGAGAACGGCAAACGACTCGCCGGAGCGGCGCCCGGACCTTCCCGCCTGCTGCCGGACCGAGATCATCGTCCCGGGATACCCGGAGATGATGACGCCGTCGAGCGACCCGACATCGATCCCGAGTTCGAGGGCGTTCGTCGTCACGACGCCGCGGAGACTGCCATCTTTGAGACCGTCCTCGATAGCCCGGCGGTCTTTTGGGAGGTAGCCGGCCCGGTAGGCGCTTATTCCCGGGACCGGCCCGGAGCGAAGCGCGATCAGTTCGGCAAGTTTCCGGGAGACGGTGAAGCAGAGCGTCCGGCACCCGCTCTCCACCGACGCGAGGAGGAGGTCTTTTGTCACCCAATGCGCGGACCGCCCACCGCCGCCGGCAGAGGGGTTGTAGAGGACGAACGCCTTCTCGCCCCCGGGCGACCCGTCCTCCCCGATAGCGATCGCCTCCTCCCCGGTCAGGCGAGCGGCGAACTCCCCGGGGTTGGCAAGGGTGGCCGAGGAGAGGACAAACTGCGGGTGGGCACCGTAGTGCCCGGCGATGCGGGCAAGGCGGCGAAGGAGCATCGCCATGTGCGATCCGGCAACCCCGCGGTAACGGTGCGCCTCGTCGATCACCACGAACCGGAGATTCCGGAAAAATCGGCTCCACTTCATGTGCCAGGCGAGGACCTGGTGGAGTTCGTGCGGGTTCGAGAGGATGACCCTTGAACGCTCCCGGATCACCGGGCGCTTCCCGGCGGGCGTGTCGCCGTCATAGATGGCGGCGTCCACCCTGATCCGGGACTCCCGCTCCAGTTCCCGGACCACCTTCACCTGGTCGTTCGCGAGCGCTTTTGTCGGGTAAAGGAAGAGCGCGGTTGCGCCGGGGTCGGCGCCGAGGCGCTCGAAGACCGGGAGCAGGAACGCGAGCGTCTTTCCGCTCGCGGTCGGGGTGGTGATGATGATGTTCTCTCCGGTGCGCAGATGTTCGATCGCCGCACACTGGTGAGTGTAGAGCCGGATCTCTCTCCCATCGCAGTAGGCCCGGAGTTCTTCGGGAAGGGGGCGGGAGAGATCGCCGTATCGGGCTTCCCGGCGGGGCGTGGTCTCGATATGCACGACGCTCTCCCGAAACCGGGGATCGGTCGCGAGCAGGTCGAGAAAGTCACGCACCGCCGTCGGCATCCCCCCGGAGTATGGCAAAGAGCCGGGCGAGCGAGACGAGGTCCTGCCGGTTATGCTCCACGACCGGGACGAGCGGGCCGGGATTGCCCGTCCGCTGGTAGGTATCGTAAAACTCCGGCACCATCCGGCCCAAAACATCATCCGCCCGCTCGACGCCGAGGACCTCCGTCTCGAGCGTGCCGAGCCGGCAGGTGGCGAACGAGCCCCTCCAGCGGCGGCGTGCGAAGTGGAGGACGTCAAAATGAGGCATGCCGAGGTCTGCGGGGATGCCGTAGTAGGCGAGCCGCTCCCGGATATAGGGGAGGTCGAACGCCCGGCCGTTGAAGGTGACGAGGGCGGCGCCCTCCGCTTCGAGGGCAGGGAGGACGGCGGTGAGCGCCGCTTCCTCCTCGTCGACGGACCGGAGCAGGTACTGGTGGACGATGATCGACCCGCCCTGAACCCGGGCGAGGCCGATGAGGATGATCGGCCGGGAGAAGAGTCCCAGGGTCTCGATGTCGAGGAAGATGAAATCCCCGGGAGCGTGGAACCGGCTGACCTCGAGGAGGAGTGGATCGCTTCGCCGGCGCCGCCCAATCCACTCCACAAGGTTGCAGACATCCCCCTCCGCAACCGAGTCCAGGAGCCGGGCAGCCTCCCGGCGGTAGAGCGGGTGCCGGACAAGATCTGCGACCGTCCGGTAGCCCCGTCCCTTCAGTTTCCGCTCTGTCACCTCGCCGATGCCGCGGACCAGGGTGAGGTCGCCGAGGACGGCCGCCGCCGCCCGGTCCGGGTCACGGTCGTCAAGGTCCATGACGCTCCGGGACTCGAGGAGATAGCATCTCCCCCCGGGACAGGCAACCTCCCGGCCGCAAAAGACGTCCTCGAACGCCCGGTCCCGGTAACCGGCAATGAGATCGTCCCGGAGCCTCCGGGTCCTATCGTAGTCCGGACAGGGGGCGAACGGGGACCAACGGCCCGGGGCGAACCTCTCGTTCACCCCAAAGGCGTTCTGCTCCCCGGCCCGGTCAGCCCGGGTCCGCCACAGCCTCCCTGCCCGATCGAACGGGTAAGCCATTCTGTCGGCAGAGGGTTGGACTCTGGCGGAATTCAACCTGATCCCCGCGTGGTGAAAGTGAACGGGGGACCTTTTCCCCCTGCGTCACTCCTGCCGTGCAGGCTTCACCACGATCGAGCACGCATCGTCGCCGGCACAGACGGCGCTCAGGTACTTCGAGGCGTAGTCCGGGTTCAAACCCGGTATCGCGGCGCCCGTGTAGGCATGACAGGCGTTGCAGACAGTAAGCGGGTTCTCGCCCAGTTCTTTCGCCCGCGCAACCATCGAACACTTCCGGACGGTCAGAATCGCTTCTTTTGGCCCGGATTCCCGGACCTCGTAGCGGTACTCGGGCCCGAAGAGCACCCCTGTTGCCGCCGCAAACGCCTCCGCAACCTCCCGGGCGCTCCCGAGCGGCATCCCGAAGGCACGGGCGATGACACCTGTTTCTCTCCCCTGCTCCCGCCATACAGCCCGCTCGATCTCGTTATAGAGCTGGTTATCGGCGCCATCCCTGATGGCTCTCCGGTAGGCAAGCGGCAGCGCGGAGACCTCCCGGGCGGCAAGTTTCCAGCGTACATCCACCGGTATCCGTTCGAACGCATCCATATCCTCTTTCTCCTCCTTGTGATGTTCTCCGGATCGAGGGTGGATACACCTGTAACCCCATCAAGGTTCTCACGATAGTGCCGCGCCTTCCCGGCACCGCATAAATACTCCTGCAGACAACAGAAGGAAAGATATGAAGATCGGAGCAGCCCTGATCGATATCGACGGCGTCCTCTACGTCGGCGACCGGCCTATCGCTGGAGCGGAGCAGGCGCTCCGGGAACTCGACCGGCGGGGAATACCCTACCGGTTCGTCTCCAACACCACCCGCCGCTCCCGCCGCTCGGTCGCCGGCCGCCTGCAGGCCCTCGGCTACGCCATCCCGGAACCCTGGATCATCACCGCCCCGGTCGCCGCCGCCGCGCACCTCGAGGAAAGAGGGCGGACCCGGTGCTTCCTCCTCACCACCGCCGACGCCCGCAGGGACTTCGAGGAGGCCGGTATCGTTGCCGTGGAGGAGAATGCGGATGCGGTCGTGGTCGCCGATGCCGCCGACGGTCTCACCTACGCTTCGCTGAACCGGGCGTTCCGCCTTCTTGTTGACGGCGCAGACCTCGTCGCACTCGAGAAAGACCGTTTCTGGATGGGAGCGGACGGGCTGATGCTCTCGGCCGGCCCGTTTGTCGCCGCGCTCGAATACGCCGCCGGAAAGGAAGCGGAGGTGATCGGGAAACCCTCCCCGGCGTTCTTCCACCGTGCGCTCCGGGAGATCGGGGCGGACCCCGGGGAGACGGCGATGATCGGTGATGATATCGTTACCGACATCGGCGGCGCCCGGTCCTCCGGGATGAAGGGCATCCTGGTGAGGACCGGTAAGTACCGGGAGGAGACGGTCCGCCGGTCGGGCATCACACCGGACCTCGTCATCGATTCGCTTGCAGACCTCCCCGATTACATCTGATACCATGTGGAAACGGATCCTCACCGCGCTCGTCCTCGTCGCCATGACCCTCGCGGCCGGATGTCTGGGCGGTCTTTTCCACCCGGCGGCCGTTCCGCCGGCGATCGTGCCGGTCGAGGGGGCAGCCCTCGATCAGGCGCCGGTCTACACCTTTCCGTTCGAGGAGGGGGTGGAGACCATCAGGATAGATCCCGACCCGGCGGTCTACGCCGGTGCCAGGCAAGCGGATCGGCAACTCTACCTCTCAGAGGACCTCTCCGAAGAGGAGTGGATCCCGATCTATTATACGGCGTTCATCAACGAACCCCACCAGGAACCCTTCTATGAGGACCTGCTTGCGGCCTTTCGGGAGATCCGTGACCGGGAAGAACTCGACGAAGACCGCTACCTGGAACTGATCGCCGCATTCGTGCAGTCCATTCCGTACCGGACCGACGCCTCGATCGCGGAGCCGAAGTTCCCCATCGAGACCTATGTGGACGCCGAAGGGGACTGCGACGACAAAAGCCTTCTCCTCGCCGGGCTTCTCGCACGAGAAGGCTACGGGGTCGCGCTCCTCTACTTCGGGGAGGAAGGGCACATGGCCGTCGGGTTGGCAAGCGCCGGGTGCCTCTATCGCAACACGTCTTACGCCTACATCGAGGCCACGAACACCAGTTACGTGAGCATTCCACCCGCAAAACTCGCGGACGGGACGGTCCTCTCCTCCGACCCCCTGGTGATCCCGGTCGGGTACGGGAACAGGTCCTACACGGCGTGCGGCGAGGTCGAAACGATCGAGCACGCCCTCTCGGCATCCCGCGCCCACCTCGAGCGCCTCGAGGTGGAACTCACGGCTCGAGCCCGGGAACTCGAAGAGGAGAGAGCGTCCCTGGAGGCTCTCGACGCGAGGATAGCGGCCCTCTCCCGGTCAGGGGAGGTCGAGGAGTACAACCGTCTCGTCACGGAATATAACCGGAGGGGCCGGGAATACAACGACGCGATAGATGCCTGCAACGCCCTGCTCGCCGAGTCGGAGGCTGCCGTAGACCTCCATAACCGCCTCATCACCCACGCGCACGACCGGCCCGGATCGTACCTCCTGGCCCGGGCATACCTCGCGGGGTAACGGAGAGGCAGGGATCCCCGGAAGGGGGATTACGCGTGGCTCTCCGCCTCAAAGAGGGCGTGGTTCGCCGGGGCGCTGGAGGCGAAGTACGTTGCCTTACGCATCTGGCTGCGCCGAACAACGGTCGGATACCGGGCGGCCCGCTCGGCAAGGCAGGCAAACGTGGTGAATGTGGATCTTTCCATATAAGAAACGGGGTGAGGGCACTACTTAACCGTAGGCCGCGTGCGGGGTGAAAGTGAAGAGCCGGGGGTCCGCCGGAAGCTTTCGCACCCGTTATACAGGAATTTACCCGTTATCGCCGCGATCATGCCCTATATCAATCGAAAAGGTAATTGCTCCGTTGGCAAGCGTTAATGTATTCCCTTGACAAATACATGGAACGAAGTGCCGTATGCTGGATATCAGTGATTTACACGTGAGCGTGGATGGCACCGAGAAGCTCCACGACATCAACCTCCATATCGGGCAGGGGGAGACCCATATCCTGATGGGGCCGAACGGCTCGGGAAAGAGCA
>DAOSER010000061.1:1387-11332 GCA_035363235.1 Methanoculleus sp. | reverse complement strand
GCCTTCTCGGGGTCGAACCGCACCTTCCGGAGGACGAGGTGATCACCGTCGATAGCAGCATTTTCACAGATAAGTAAGAGTTTTACACACAGGGTAGTTATATCACTTGCGAGTCGGGACACCGTGTTTTCAAAGCAGATGAACGTCGGTAAAACTTCTGTAGAACCTTTTGAAAGATGGATGACAGGCAATCTGTCAAGGCCCGTGATAAACCCGGACTTATCGGTTTTTAGTACCCCTTCAATAAGATCAGGAGTTATCGGCACTGTAACGGGGGTCCCTTCCCCTGAAAGATCGTGAATATGGATACGTGACCCGGGAGCGATCCCTTCGGCAAGATTCCTGACCGCAAGATAGGTGGCCCACTTGAGGCGCGAGGCCTCCTGGACCTCCGACTCAGAGAGGACAGGGAGCCCGGCGTCGTCGAGCATCCGCTCGATCCGCCTGACCTCATCATTAGAGAGCGATTTTTTGTCGATGTACGCGGCCACGGCACCGCTTGCCTCCTGCATCGTTCGCAGGAGGGTGGGATTGACGGTGCCGATCTGCCGGGCCGGCATGATGTGCCCGAATGCGCCCCGGGATGAGAGGGCGATCCCGGTCTGCCGCACGGCGTAGTGGGTCCCACCGAAGCCGATGAGATTGAGGGTCTCCTCCGCCTCAGCGGTCAGGATGCTCTTCGCAACCGCCCTCCCGGCAGCCGGGTCGGTCCATTCAGTGGCGGTTGACCCGATCTCGACAAATAGGGAGGGTGTCGAGAGCGCCGTCGGACCGTGGTGCGTCACCTCATAGGAGACCCGGTACCCCTCCGGAGCGCGGGCGGCGAGGTTTTGCAGGATGGCGTGCATCCATTGAGGGGCTGCCGGCGCGAGCATTCCGGGTTCGCCGCCGAGGTCGGCGGTATCATAGTTGCCGGTTACGTGCACTGTCAGGCAGGGTGCCGGCTGCACGCTCGCATGCCGGGATATGAAGATGATGAGGTCGGCATCAACCTTCTGGTCGATCCTGTCCAGGTAGATCAGCCTTCCTGCGACCTCGTGGAACGTCAGCGTATGGTGATCGGCAAGCGGCCAGGATCCACCCTCTGCGAGCAGGGTCCGGAGGTGATCCCGGATGTTCACTCCCGCAACGTCTTCTCTTGAGTTGATCAGCGCGATCCGCATTGGTATGTACATGGGTGGGCGGCATGGTAAATGGTAGTGCCTGACTGATTCGATAGTAAATCCTATCTCCCTTCAGGCAGATCATGTGAGTACTATGGATGAAGATAAGATACGGAAAGCATTTGAGGCGTATGGTATAACGGATGAAATTACCTGCCCACAGGCGTTCGAGATATCGGAAAAGTACAACATCCCGAAGATGGACATCGCCCGATACTGCAACCAGCGCGAACCCAGGCTGAAGATCCGGGGCTGCCAGCTGGGCTGTTTCAGATGAGCCTCTTTCTCGAGGTCGTATCGGTCAGCGAGGCCGTGGAGACGGTGCAACGGATCGCGCCCCTGCCCGGGTGCGAAGAGGTTCCGCTTGAAGATGCTCTCCACCGGGTCCTCGCGAGGGACGTCCGCGCCGATATCGACATCCCGGGGTTCGACCGCTCGACGGTCGACGGCTACGCGGTCGCCGCGGCCGAGACCACCGGGGCCTCCGAGGCCATCCCGGCAATGCTCCAGTGCCGGGGCCGGGTCGGGATGGGAACCGCGGATGCAGGGGTGGTCTCGCGGGGATCGTGCCTGTACGTTCCCACCGGCGGCGCTCTTCCTGTGGGCACGGACGCAGTGGTGATGATCGAGCACACCGAACAGATCGGGGACGACGTTCTGGTGCACCGCCCGGTGGCGCCCGGCGAAAACGTGGTCTTCCGGGGCGAGGACTTCGGAGCAGGGAGGGTGATCCTGGAACGTGGGCGCATGCTCTCGCCCCGGGAGATCGGGGTCGCCGCGGCCGTCGGCGCCGACCGGGTCTGTGTGGCGAAGATGCCGAAGATCGGGATCATATCCACGGGGAACGAACTCGTCCCCGTCGTCGAGACCCCGGGACCAGGGGAGGTGCGGGACGCGAACTCCTACCTTGCCGGCGCCTTCGTGACGGAGCGGGGCTGCCACCCGGTTTATTTCGGGATCGTCAGGGACGAGCGGGCTGTGCTGAAGCGGGCGATCGCTTCGGCGCTTGAGCGGTGCGATGCGGTCCTGGTCTCGGGTGGGTCCTCGAAGGACGAGCGGGACAACACTGCGGCGGTCATCACGGAACTCGGCACGGTGCTGGTCCATGGGATCGCCCTCGCGCCTGGAAAACCGACCATCATCGGGACGGCCCGGGGAAAACCGGTTATCGGGCTCCCCGGGCATCCGGCCTCGGCATTTGTCGTGCTCGTCGCCATCGTCGACCATCTGCTTGCGGCGATGCGGCAGACTGCTGTCTCCCGGCGGACCATCCGCGCACGGTTGACGCAGAACATCCCCTCCACCCGCGGGCGGGAGGACTACGTCCGGGTCAGCACGAGCGGCGGTGAGGCGACACCGGTCTTCGGGAAGTCGGGGCTCCTCAACACCCTGGTGCAGAGCGAGGGGCTGGTGCGGGTCCCGGCGTCGAGCGAGGGGTTCGAGGTCGGCGAAGAGGTCGAGGTGATCCTGTGGTGAGGCGCTACCTCTCGGTTATATCGCTCGCGGAGGCGCGAGCGCTCGTGGAACGCTCTTTTTCGGCGGTTCCGGGGGTCACCCGGGTTCCGGCGAGTCCCAGAGTGGTGGGGAGAATCACCGCAGAGCCCATATTCGCCCGGTTCTCGGTCCCCGCCATCCACCTCTCGGCGATGGACGGGATCGCGGTCAGGAGTGCCGACACCGTCGGCGCGAGCGAGCAGCGGCCGGTGACCCTCCCGGACGCGGCGCGGGTTAACACGGGGAACATCGTCCCGCCCGGCTACGACGCGGTGATCATGATCGAGGACGTCTGGGTCGGGTCGAAGTCTGACGGCGAGACCTACACTGTCCGAAAGCCGGTCAGCCCCTGGCAGCATGTCCGCCCGGTCGGCGAGGATATCGGCGAGTCGGAGATGATCCTCTCGAGGGGGCACCGGATCCGGCCGCACGATGTGGGAGCGCTCGCGAACTACGGCGTCACGGAGGCTGGGGTCTTAAACGTCCGGGCCGGCCTGATCCCCACCGGGAGCGAACTCGTGCCGGCGGGTGAGATGCCTCCGCCCGGGAAGGTGGTGGAGAGCAACACCCTGATGGCCGCGGCTGTCCTCGCAGAGGCGGGCGTGGAGACGCACCGCTACCCCATCGTCCCGGACGACTACAACATGATCCGTGACGCTGTCCGGCGCGGTGTCGCGGAGAACGATATCCTGCTCGTTTCGGCGGGGTCGTCGGCCGGAACGCGGGATTACACCGCCGATATCATCCGTGACCTTGGCGAGGTTCTGGCGCATGGGGTCGCCATCAAGCCGGGAAAGCCGGTGATCATCGGCAGGATCGAGGGAAAGCCGGTGATCGGGCTCCCGGGCTATCCCCTTGCGGCGGCAACCGTGCTCCGCGAAATCGTCATGCCCCTCATCGCCCGCTACGGCATGCCCGTTCGCGAGCCCGGGCGCGTTGCCGCCCGGCTGACGACGAGCCTCCAATCGGATATCGGGACCGACGAGTTCGTCCTCGTCTCGGTTGGGAGAATCGATGATCGCTGGGTTGCGGTCCCCCAGTCACGGGGTGCGGGAGTCCAGATGAGCGCGGTGCGGGCGAACGGCTACCTGCAGATCCCCTCGCAGAAGGAGGGGGCCGAGGCCGGGGAGACCGTTGACGTCCAGCTCACCG
Organism: Methanoculleus sp.; assembly: GCA_035363235.1. Classification (GTDB taxonomy): domain Archaea; phylum Halobacteriota; class Methanomicrobia; order Methanomicrobiales; family Methanoculleaceae; genus Methanoculleus. Next base: position 7,523 of record DAOSER010000061.1, on the reverse strand, counting down.
TCCCGCGAGCGGAGGCGGAGGAGGCGGTGCTCGTCACCGGCAGCCACGACCCGGCTCTCGATTACCTGGCCGACCTGGTGCGGCCGCGCGGGGTCGATATCCACTCCACCCACGCCGGGAGCATGGGCGGGGTGATCGCGCTGAAGAAGCAGGAGTGCCACGCGGCCCCGATGCACCTCCTCGCGCCCGACGGCACCTACAATACCCATTACCTGGAGCGCTACATGCCGGGCGCCGACCTCGTCCTCCTCTGCGTTGCGGAGCGCCAACAGGGCGTCATCTCCCGCGACGGCCTCGGGTTCGACGACCTTCCCGGCCGGACGTTTGTCAACCGGCAGAGGGGATCGGGGACAAGGATGCTGCTTGACCACCATCTCGCACAGCAAGGCATCGACCCGGCGTCCATCCCCGGCTACGAGCGCGAGGTGACGACGCACCTTGCGGTGGCGCTTGCCATCCGGACCGGGGAGGTCGACGCGGGAATGGGGGTCTACAGCGCCGCAAAAGCGCTTGGTCTCGCGTTCGTCCCGGTGGCGACGGAGCGTTACGAGCTCGCGATGCACCGCGAGATGCTCGACGACCCGCGCATCGCAGCCCTCATCGAGACCGTCTCATCGGAGGCGTTCAAGAAGATTCTCCGGGACCTCGGGGGCTACGAGACGGCCGAGACAGGCGTGCTGCGCGAACTGCGAGGATGACCGCCTCCTCGGGCGTGGCGCAGACAAACACCCCCTCTATTTTCCAGGTCAGAAGACCGAAAACGGGTTTTCCCGTCTTGAGCGCGACGGCGATCTCCGAGAGCGTGCCGTAGCCTCCCCCAACGGCGATCACCGCGTCGGCCGAGTTGACCAGGACGACGTTCCTCGCATGGCCCATCCCGGTGCGGATCACGACGTCCAGGTAGGCGTTCCCCTCCCCGGTGTCCGGGAGGATGCCCACGGTAGTCCCCCCGGCTTCTTTTGCCCCCTTGCAGGCGGCCTCCATCACCCCGCCGAGGCCGCCACAGCAGACGGTCTCGCGCTTTTGGGCGATGAGGTAGCCGATGGTCTCTGCCGCTTCGTACTCCTCAACGGAGCAGTCCCCCCTCCCGATGACTGTGATCTGCATGGGGGAGATGTCGGGGGGTGAGGGATAAAAGGGGTGGGGTTAAGGGAGGGAAGAAGAGGGAGCGATGCGCCCGGGGCGTTCATGCTTTTTCACGAGCCACTGGATTTGATTCAGATCTACGGGGCTCGAACTCCTGTTCCCGAAATTCGAAGACTCTCTCATGCTCCCTCAGGTCACACTTAGCACCTCCGACGCTCATACTCCAGACCCCCAGCCCGTCGCAATCTCCATCCATATACGGATTTCAAGGGGATATCGCCATTGGGGGAACGACGCTCCGTAGGAGCGGAGTTCGAGAAACCCGAAGGGTTTCGCTGTGGGGCCGACGGGGAGTGCGATGTTCCGAAGCGCGACGGTTCGCTAGAACCGGAGCGTGAGCACCGAAGGTGCGAAGAACCGGAGCTCGAGCACCGTTAGGTGCGAGGTGCGAACGGAGTGAGCATGAGAAGACCGAAGGTCTTCGAGGGGGGAGCATCCCCCTCCCCTGTCTCAACCTATCCCGGCATCTGTATCCCCCACCCCATCCGGCCTTCGGCCCGCCCAGGGGGGGCGGGGGCGGTGCCCGGGCGTTGCCGGTGGAAAGCCGTGCCTGGGCGGTCGGGGCAGCACATAGCGGTATCTCCGGTATACCGCCCCTTTCATCGCGGTTTCAGCGGGCTCCCTTCGTTCTCGATGCCGCACGCGGTCTGCAGGCCGCACCCGACTGTGCTCCCGCCCCTGCCGTTCCGGTGGTCACGCGCACAAAACGCTTTGTCTCACGACAACAAACGGTACACCAGAGTGCTGAATATGAGGGATATGAGGTGAAAGAAGTCACCGGCAGTTATAACCCGCGCGAGATCGAGGCGGGAGTCCAGGACTACTGGAAACGGGAGAACACCTATGCACACGTTCAGGAGGTGCGGAAGGATGGGAAAGCGTTCTTTTTCGTCGATGGGCCGCCGTACACCACCGGCCACATCCATCTCGGCACCGCCTGGAACAAGATCATAAAGGACGCCATCCTCCGCTACCACAGGATGCGGGGCAGAAACATCATCGAGCGGGCCGGCTACGACATGCACGGCCTCCCTATCGAGGTGAAGGTCGAGCACCAGCTCGGGTTCACCTCCAAGAAAGACATCGAGGAGTATGGAATCGCCGCGTTCATCGAGCAATGCCGGACGTTTGCCGTGACGCATATGGAGATCATGAGCGACCAGTTCCGGCAGCTCGGCGTCTGGCTCGACTTCGACAACCCCTACCAGACGATCAAGGAGGAGTATATCGAGTCCGCGTGGTGGGCCCTCCGGAGGGCGGACGAGCGCGGGCTTCTTGAGCGCGGCCACCGGGTCGTGAACTGGTGCCCCCGGTGCGAGACGGCAATCGCAGATTCGGAAGTGGAGTACTGGGACGAGACCGATCCCTCCATCTTCGTCAAGTTCCCGATCACCGGGCGCGAAAACGAGTACCTGGTGATCTGGACGACCACGCCCTGGACGCTTCCCGCAAACGTGGCGGTGGCGGTCAATCCCGCGTTCACCTACGCGCGGGTGCTGGCAAAGAAGGACGGGGGCGAGGAGATCCTCTGGATCGCCGACGAACTCGTCGAGTCCGTCCTGAAGATGGGCCGCTACCAGGACTACACCATCCTTGAGCGGGCGAGCGGCAGCGACCTCGTCGGGACGGAGTACACCTCACCGCTCGCCGGCCAGGTGCCGCGCCAGGCCGAGATCCGGCACCGGGTCGTCGCGGCCGACTACGTTGCGCTCGAGAACACCGGTCTCGTCCATATCGCCCCCGGGCACGGGTGGGACGACTACCTGATCGGTCTCCAGGAAGGGCTCGAAGTCTTCTGCCCGGTCGACGCCGGCGGGTGCTTCACCCCGGAGGCGGGGACGTTCGCGGACATGTACGTCCGGGACGCAAACGATCTCGTCATCGACGCGCTCGGCGACTACCTCCTCGCCCGGCGGACGATCACCCACCGCTACGGCCACTGCTGGCGGTGCAAGACCCCCATCATCTACCGCGCGACGGCACAGTGGTTCCTGAAGGCCACCGAGATCCGCGAACCGATGCTTGAGGAGATCGCGAAGGTGAAGTGGTACCCCGAGTGGGCGGGGAGCGCCCGGTTCCATGACTTCGTCAGGGACTCCCGCGACTGGTGCATCTCCCGGCAGCGCTACTGGGGCATCCCCATCCCCATCTGGCATTGCGAGCAGTGCGGCAAGCGAACCGTCATCGGCACCATCGCCGATCTCGAGGAGCGGTCGGGTGTGAAGGTTCCCGATCCCCACCGCCCCTACGTGGACGAGGTCGTCATCCCGTGCTCCTGCGGCGGGGAGATGCGCCGGGTCGCCGATATCTTCGACGTCTGGTTCGACTCGGCGGTCGCGTCGTGGGCGACCCTCGGGTTCCCCAGAGAGCGCGAAACCTTCGACCGCTACTGGCCGGCAGACTTCATCACCGAAGGGCAGGATCAGACCCGGGGCTGGTTCTACTCCCAGCTCGGGGCGAGCACCGTGGCGTTCGGCCGGGCACCCTATAAGAGCGTCCTGATGCACGGGTTCGCTCTCGACGCCGAAGGGCGCAAGATGAGCAAGAGTTTCGGCAACGTGGTGACTCCGGAGGAGGTGATGAACCAGTTCGGCGTTGACGTTCTGCGGTTCTACGTCCTCTGGGCGAACGCCCCATGGGACGACCTGAAGTTCAACTGGGACAGCGTCAAGACCATTCACCGGACGCTCAACATCCTCTGGAACGTCTACCGGTTCCCGCTCCCATACATGGTTCTCGACACGTTTGAACCGGCATCCGGGGACGGCGGCCGGTGGGACGACTCGTTTGTTCGGACCCATATCGCCGATATGCCGGAGGAGGACCGCTGGATCATCTCCCGGATAAACTCGCTCGCACGGACAACGGCCGAGGACCTGCAGGAGTATCAACTCCACAAGGTGACGCGGGCGCTCGCCGCCTTCATCCTTGAGGACCTATCCCGCTGGTACGTCCAGCTCGTCCGGCCGAGGATGTGGCTTGAGGAGGATTCACCGGAGAAGCGGTATGCCTACGAGACCGTCTATTACGTCATGCGCCGCCTGATCGCGCTCCTTGCGCCGTTCACCCCCCATATCGCCGAGGAGATCCACGGCAACCTCCGCCTTGAAGGGGACCCCGAGAGCGTCCATATGCTCGACTGGCCTGAGGCGGACAGCCTCCTGATCGACCAGCGCCTTGAAGCCGACATGGAGATCGTCCAGTCGTTCGACGACGCGGTCGCCACTGCCCGCCAGGCGGGGAGGAGGAAACTCCGCTGGCCGGTTGCAGAGACCGTGGTGGTCACCGGGAGCGACGAGGTGAAGACGGCTCTCGAAGACCTGAACGACCTTGCCCTGAATCGGGCAAATTCCCGGGCTGTCAGGGTCATTACCGGAAGATGGGACCGGATCCTCTGGCAGGCCGAGCCGGTAATGCGGGCGATCGGCCCGGAGTTTGGGAGAGATGGGCCGAAGGTCAAAGCGCTGATAGAGAATGCGGACGGCACCGCCCTGAAGGCCGCCATCGAGCGGGACGGAAAGGCCGAACTCGACGGCTACGAGATCGCCGGACGCCACGTCACCTTCGCGGAAGCCCTTCCCGAGGGCGTCTTTGCCGCCCCCATGAAGGGCGCGACGGTCTATGTCGATGTCACGCTCACGCCGGCGCTGGAGGCCGAGGGTTACGCCCGTGAGGTGATCCGGCGGATCCAGGAGATGCGACGCCAGCTCGACCTGAACGTCGACGACTTCATCGTCGCAACCGTGGATGTCGCCGACGAGCGGGTGGCCTCGCTCATCGGAGAAGAGGCGTGGCAGAAAGAGATCGCCGGGGAGGTGCGGGCGGCAGCCCTCACCATCCGCCGCACCGACGGTGAGCGGCCCGCGGAGCCCTTTGCGCTCGAGAAGGACTGGGATGTCGAAGGCGTGCAGATGCAGATCGGCATCTCACGCGCCGGTGAGTGACCGGATCAGGGCCGCGCCCTCCTCCGTCGAGAAGAGAGGTGTCTCCTCCGGCTCCCGGATGCGGGTCCGGGTAGCCTCGACGGTCTCCCCCGTCAGGGGGTTGTACCCCTCTTTCATGCAGTCTTCCCGGTAAAACAGCGTTCCCCGCCGCTGCCAGGCCGGCGTTACCGCCAGGTTGACGCCCCGCTTAAACATCATCTCGTGCATCGCCTCGGACTGCATCCCTCGAAGCGCCGCGGCGGCCTCCCGGGAGGTCATCCCCTCCTCAATAAGCGCATTCTGGCAGTAGGCGTTGATGTGGTTCCGCCACGCCTCGTTCTGCCGCGAGATAAGGTACTCGACCGCAAACTCCCCCGCGGCGGGGATGGTCCGGGCATCGAACGCAAGGGGTTCCGTGCACCCAAGCTCGATCGTGAGCTTGCTCGCCGCAACTGCGGCGGTCACGGAGCCAAGCTTCTCCACCCGCCCGGAGAACGGCAGCGTCGAAAAGTAGAGGCTGATCTCGTCGGAGAAGGTGTAAGCGAATGTGGGGGATAGGCCGCTCCCGGTGAGGAGGTAGCGGCAGACCGACCGCATACTCTCGTTGAAGGACGGATCGAACGGTTTTTTTAGGTTAAGCGCACGGGCCAGGCGGTGAAAGGCCCGGCCGTCGAGCCGGACAAAAACAGGGGGGAAAATCGTGAGGTTCGAGAAGATCTCACGGTCTCTAGTATCCATATTCTATCGTCAGGGAATCCCGGGCGTCGCGGTCAGTCTTCTTTTGCCGGGGATTTGAAGAGCCCGGGGATGTGGCGGACGATGACAATATCTCCGACGCTCTTTACGATGCGGAAGGGGATCTGCATTCCCGCATAGCCTTTGACCTCACCGATCTCGGGGTTGAGCTCGCCGACTGCAAGCGAGTCGATCTTTTTCTGGTCTACGTCGAGTACGACGTCATCAACGCTCCCGATATAAACAGCCCTGTCAGTATAGACGCGCAGTCCGAACATCTCTGTGATCTGTGTTCTCATCGGTATCCTCTGAAGGTATATTACTATAAATGA
>DAOSER010000061.1:0-1377 GCA_035363235.1 Methanoculleus sp. | reverse complement strand
CGGAAACCTGGCCGGGATTCCGGTCAAACTGCACTGGAGTTTCCTCCTGGTGATTCCCCTCTTTGCATGGATCATCGGGAGCCAGATCCTGCTCACGACGGAGCTTATCGAGGTCCTCTTCGGTGTTCCTATCGACGTGACGCTGATTACGGAGGGGTTCAACCCCTATATCCTCGGAACCGTCGTGGCGCTCGGTCTCTTCGTCGGCGTCTTTATTCACGAGATGGCCCACTCGCTCATTGCGAAAGCAAAAGGAATCGAGATCCACAGCATCACGCTCCTCATCCTCGGGGGAGTCTCCCAGATGGAGGAGACGATGCCGGACCCGAAGATAGAACTCCCCATGGCGCTCGCGGGGCCGCTGACGAGCCTTGCGATCGGCGTGATCTCCAGCGCCCTTGTCTACGTCGTTGCGGCGGTCGTCACGGACCCGGGCATTGCCGGCGTCCTGGTCTTCACCTTCGGCTATCTCGGGCTCTTAAACGTCCTGCTCTTCGGGTTCAACCTCCTCCCGGCGTTCCCCATGGACGGAGGACGGGTCCTCCGGGCATGGCTCGCCCGGCGAATGCCGCTCTCCCGGGCGACCCGGATCGCCGCCGACGTCGGGAAAGGGTTTGCTGTCCTCTTCGGGATCGTCGGGCTCCTGCTCTTAAACCCAATCCTGATCATCATCGCCTTCTTCATCTATATCGGGGCGAACCAGGAGGCCACGTACCTCCGCTACAACATCCTGCTGCAGGACGTCACCGTGGCGGACGCAATGAACAGCCCCGTCGTCACCGTGGAACCGACGATGCCGCTCCCCCAATTGCTGGAGATGATGTACGAGACGAAGCACCTCGGCTTTCCCGTGGTGGACCGGGGAGCGCTCGTCGGAATCGTCGCCCTCGCCGATGTCCACAAGATCTCGCCGCACGACCGGGAGGCCATGCAGGTGCGGGACGTCATGACCCGGAACCCGACCACCCTTCCGCCGTCCGCACCGCTCATCGATGCGCTCCGGATCATAACGGGCCAGGATATCGGGAGGATTCCTGTGGTCGCGGGCGACGCCCTGGTCGGGATCGTGACCCGGACGGACGTGCTCCGGGTGATGGAACTGCGGGAGGAAGAGTAGGAGGAGGCGTTCGGCAGGACAGCTGCGTTCTGTCGGAACATCGCTTATCACCACGCACGGCTTTCGAGGGGGTATCACCACGCACTGCCCGCCCCCCCCTCCAGGGGGGCGGAACGACTTCCCCGCAGGGTGCGACGTTCCGCAGGAACAGAGCTTAGGCACCGTAAGGTGCGGGGAAGGAGTTTGAGCACCGTCAGGTGCGAGTTGCGATGGGCCATAGGGCCGGAGCATGAGCACCGATAGGTGCGGGGTGCGATGGG
>DAOSER010000060.1:0-11440 GCA_035363235.1 Methanoculleus sp. | reverse complement strand
GGGATATTCTTCGGCCTCGCAGGGAGGGGGTTGACGCAGTTTTTAGGCGGCCAGGTCATCGACCCCGATTTCTCGTTTCATCTTCTCTTTTCAGCCGGCTTTACGGTGTATTTGCTAGCGAAATTATATCACGCCCTTCTCAGTCTGCGGTATCCCGGTTACCTTAAGGTGAAACTGGAGCCCGCCGGATACCTTCATATCTACACGGACGATCCGGAGAGGGTTGCCGAACTGCTCGGCGTCCCGCGATGACGGGGCATACCTTTTGAGGAGGCCCGTTCAACGTACACAGCGACATCTGATGAAACCCCTGCACCGCAAACCCCACCCGAAGGAGCGGCCGGCATGACCGCCGGCGCTCGCCCCTCTATCCCGCCGCTCGTCGAGTTCCGAAACGTCAGCGTCATCCGGGACGGCCGGATACTCCTCGACTCTGTATCGCTCACGATCAGCGAGGGCGAACATATCGCCATCCTCGGACCGAACGGTGCCGGGAAATCGTCGCTCATCCGGGCGATCAACCGCGAGTACTACCCCTCCTCGCCGGGCCCGGAGACTGTCTTTCGGTTCCGGGGGCAGAACCGGTGGGACGCCTTCGACCTCCGATCCCACATCGGGCTTGTCTCCGGCGACCTCCAGCACACCTTCACCCGCGGCATATCGGGCCGCGAGGTCGTGCTCTCGGGGTTCTTTTCGAGCATAGGGCTCTTTCTCTCCCACGAAGTCACCCCCGCGATGAAGCAGAAGACGGACGAGATCCTCGAGTTCCTCGAGGTCGCCCACCTCGCCGACCGCCCGATGACCGAGATCTCCTCGGGCGAGGGCCGCAGGCTCCTGATCGGGCGGGCGCTCGTCCATGACCCCGGCACCCTCGTCCTCGACGAGCCCACGAACAGCCTCGACCTGCACGCGCTCCACACCTTCCGAGGGACGCTCCGAAAGATCGCACGGTCGGGAACCGGCATCATCCTGGTGACCCACAACCTCCACGATATCATCCCCGAGATCTCCCGGGTCGTCCTGATGCGGGACGGCGCCGTCCGGATGGACGGCCCGAAGGCGGAAGTCCTGACCGATGAGGCCGTCGGCGACCTCTTCCGCGTTCCTGTCCGCGTACGGGAGGAGGACGGATATTACTACGCGACGGGCTACTGAACGGCCCCTCGACAACGCCATTTTTCCAATCGACACAACGCTTAAGACCGGTGACGATCTCTCCCGCCGCCTATACCCGCGGCACCATCGTGCGGGGGAATCCGAGAGGAGAGAGAAAAGATGGTCGAGATTGGATACAAACTCTTCACCGAGTCGCACAGCGCCCCCGAACTGGTGAACAACGCAAGACTTGCCGAGGATGCCGGGTTTTCGTTCGTGAGCGTCACCGATCACTACCTCCCGTGGATCTCGAACCACGGGCGCGCCGGGTTCGCCTGGTGCACCATCGGCGGGGTATCGCAGGCCACCTCGCGGGTCAGGGTCACCACCGGCGTGACCTGCCCGCTGATACGCTACCACCCGGCGATCGTCGCGCAGGCCGCCGCAACCGCCGCCACGATGATGCCGGGAAGATTCGAACTCGGGCTCGGGACGGGTGAGAGTTTGAACGAGCATATCGTCAATGGCGTCTTCCCGACATCCGAGCCGGTGCGGCTCGATATGCTCCGGGAAGCGGTGAATATCATCCGGCTGCTCTGGAAAGGGGGCATGCAGGACTACTCCGGCGTCTACTACACCCTCGACAACGCCCGGATCTATGAATTGCCCGACCCGCTCCCGCAGATCCGCATCTCGGCGGAAGGGCCGATGTCGGCGGAGGTTGCCGGCGAGATCGGCGACGCGCTCATCCACTTCGAGCAGAAACCCGAGGAGGTCATCGAGACGTTCCGCGCTTCAGGCGGCGAGGGCAAGTCGTGCATGATCGAGACCGTAGTCTGCTATGGCCGAAGCGTTGACGAGGCGAAGCGCACGGCGTACGAGTGGTTCCCCATGGCCGCGAACAAAGGGGAACTGAACTGGATCGTCCCCACCCCGACGCACTTCGAGCAGTTGCAGCAGATGGTGACGCCGGACGATGTTGCAAAGAATGTCCTCTGCGGACCCGATCCCCAGAAGATCATAGAGAAGGTGGGCAAATTCGTCGATATGGGCTATGACAGCGTCCTGATCCACCAGGTCGGCCCGGAGCAGCAGGAATTCATCAACCTCGCGCACGACGTCATCCTGCCGGAGTTCGGGATCAAACCCCCGCGGCCCGAGTCCGGGGGAAGGATGGTTCCCGGCCCCGCACGGTGAGGCGGGGGTCGGCGATTCTTTTTTTAATTCAGAGGGTTCCTCGATTGACATTCAACATGTAACCGTTAAGGGCCGAATCGGGAACAGGGGTGGTCGCCAGAATCAGGCACTGCTTCCTCAACCACGATCTCAGGGGCGCCGTCCCTCCCCTTTCGGGCGCGGCTCCTGATACACAAGTTATGAGAGGAGGTTATGCATGGCCGCGGGATTGCCGGCTTCTCTGCACGTTTTACCTCATCAGGTAGCGACATTCTCCGTCCATCGGTCCAGCCAGCCGAGGATGGTGGAGTACCAGAAGACTTTATTCTCGGGTTTCTGGACCCAGTGGTTTTCGTCGGGGAAGTAGAGGAACTCACTCGGGATGCCTTTTCGCTGAAGGACGGTGAAGGCGGCGAGACCTTCCGTCTCAGGGACACGGTAGTCCATCCTTCCCTGGATCACGAGCATGGGCGTCGTCCAGTTGTCGGCGTGCTCTGCGGGGTTATTGATACTGTAACCTTCCTGATTAGACCACGGAGTGCCGCTGAAGTCCCATTCGGGGAACCAGAGCTCGTCTGTGCTGTGGTACATAGACCGGGTGTCAAAGATTCCATCGTGGCAGACGAGACAGCGAAACCTCCCGGGCCAGTTCCCGGCGATCCAGTTCACCATGTAACCCCCGTAGGATGCCCCGAGGGCCGAGACGTTGCCTTCGTCCATCCAGGGGTACTCCGTGAGAACCGCATCGAGCCCCAGCTCCAGGTCCGTGAACGGTTTTCCTCCCCAATCGTTCCGGATGGAGTCCGTGAACGCCCGGCCGTACCCGATCGACCCGTGGAAATCGATCATGACCACGGCATACCCCCGGCCCGCGTAGGGCTGGGGGTTCCAGCGGGAACCAAATCCATTTCCAAGCCAGTCCTGCGGCCCTCCGTGAATCAGCAACGCGACCGGGTACTCTCTCGACGCATCAAAGTTCACCGGCTTTACGATGTAGCCGTAGACCGTCTCGTTGTTCCAGCCGGAGAACGAGAACTGTTCGTACTCGCCCATCCTGACGGTCGACAGCCGATCACGGTTGACCCCGGTGATGCGCCAGGTCCGGTTTTCAGCAGGGTCCAGAGCATGGAGATCAGCCGGAGCGGTCAGGTTTGCATGGCTGTAGACGATCCGGTCTCCGGCGGCCTCCACCGATGAGACGTACCCCTGCCCGACAAGGGTCCGGATCTCCCCGGTAGCCGTATCGATCGCAAAGAGCGAGTGCTGTCCGAGATCGGGGGCGGTCGCGTAGATGGTCTTTGCGTCCTGCGACCAGACGATCGAGGTGGGCGACCGATCCCAATTCCCTGCGAGCACGGTATCTTCCCTGTCGGGCCATGACATGAGCCTGATCTCATACCGGTCGGACTCGTATCCCGGACAGGTCGTGGCAAGGTAGGCGAGCGTGGTCCCGTCGGCCGAGAAGACAGGCGTGGTGTCCCGGGCCGGGTTATCGGGGGTGATGTTGACCGGTGAGCCGGCCCCGTCCGCCGGCGCAAGGTAGAGGTTCCAGTCCGTGAGCCATGCCTCTTCCCCCCCGTTATCGGCAGCGGCAAACACCACTCCCGAACCGTCGGGGGTGAAGGTGAACTCTTCCGAACCGCCGAAGGGTTTCGACGGACTGTCTGCATCCATCACGTTCATGATGTCCACGGGTTTTTTGGTCGCAAGCGGCATCACGAAGATGTGGTTCCGGAGCCCGGTCGACCAGGTGTCCCAGTGCCGGACCGGGAGTTTCGTGTACACCACACCGGATGTGTTCGCTCCGTCGAGCTCGCTACGGCGTAAAGCCGTCTCTTCAATGGAGGTGCCGGGGAAGACCTCCATCGTGAAGGCAAGGCTCTTTCCGTCGGGAGAGATCTTTAAGTTGGCAATATCGAGAGGAGTATCCGTCACCTGGACCGGCTCCCCGGCTTCCGGATCAATCTTCCAGACCTGCGGGGTGCCCGAACGGGTAGAGAGGTAGTAGAGAGTTCGGCCGTCCACCGACCAGCAGGGGTCCCGGTCGTCTCCCGGTTGGCTTGTGATCTGGCGAAGGCCCGACCCGTCCGGCCGGACGATCCAGAGGTTGGTCAGCCTTTTGTTCTCCTCGAGGTCGGTAATCGTCAGAGGAAAGACGATCCATTGGCCATCGGGAGAGGATGCGGTTCCTCCGATACTCTTCATCATGACAAGGTCCTCGGCGGTGAACGGGTGGGTTGCTTCCGACGCGTCAACCGGGCCTGTGAATCCGAGAAAGAGCCCTGTTCCGATGAGAATGAGAATGGGTAGTCCTGCAAGTCCCCGGCGGTTCATAGATAATAATGATTATCGCCCGCTGATATCTGTTCCTTCTTGCGATCCGGCTGCCCTTGCCTGCTTGATCGTAATTGTAGCAAAAAAGCAGCTGGACGGCGGGTCCTGCGACGGATACAGGGAGTCTCGTAGAAAAGGGTCCGGATGATGCTCCGGGTTTTCCAGGCCTTTATCGGTCTGGTTGGCCCGGACTCGCCCGCAGCCCGGATACGATACCGGGCAACCGGGGTCCAACCGGTACGCGTCGCCATCAGCCTTCACCGGCCGGGAAACGTAGTGCTCGGTCGACGGATCCCCGTCGCGGTTCGATCCCGCCGGGACCGTTTGAAAAAAAGTGGACAGGGTGCCGGCGCTCAGGCTCCGATCATTCCGAACTCCGGAGTCATGCCCGCCGCCCAGGTATCATACTGGGCAACCGGCACCCACCGGTACGCATCGCCGTCGGCCTCGACCGACCAGAAGCAGTAGTGCGCAGTCGACCGGTCGCCGGCAGCATTCAGACCGACCACATCGCAGAAGGGTCCCTCGACCATGTTTGCAATCTTGGTTAAGGCAATCTTCTGTTCCGAGGCCTTCGTCGATGCGGTCTGTGTCTCGGCCAGGGCGACAAGCCAGAGTGTGTCGTAGGATGCCAGGCTGTAGCCGTCGGGCTGCCGTCCAAGCCTGTCCTGGATCTTCTGGAAGGTGGTCTCGTGTGCCGCGCCATTGCTCTCCTGCCAGAACGCCGGGCCGGTGAAGTTCGTCTGCACCGCGAACCGGGCGGCATCACCGGGCGACACGAGCGTTCCCAGGAGAATATTGCCGTCGCTCCCATACCATCGGACTTCAGTGAGGTTCTCGGTCCCTGCAGCCGCCGTCATGATCGGCACGATCTCGCTAAAGGTGACCGCGTAGACGCCGACCTTATCCCTCCCGTGTGCTGCAACGGCCCGGCCGACCTGCACATCGAGGTCCGCTACCATATTGTTGTAGTCCTCCTGACCCGGTGTGTATCTGACCCCCTCGAGAACGGTGCCGTTCCGGGCCTCGAACGCCTTCGCCGTCAGGTTCCTGAGCTCGTCGCCCCAGACGTCGCCGCGGAAGATGGGTACGACCGCCTCTATGCCGTCCTCTTCCAGGAAGTACGCCGTTGCATCGGCCTGGTAACTGTCCGGCGTTACGAACCGGAAGACGTTGTCGCCCTCGATCGCGAGGGACGGCGCCGTGCTCATGGTACTGACGATCAGGATTCCGTGCTCGTCGGCGTACGTCCGGACCGCCTCGAGTTCGGCGCTGGAGCCGGGGCCGATAACCATCCTGATCCCCTGCTTGTCGAGTTCTTTCAACTTCTCAAGGGCAGCGGCAGGATCGGTCTCTGTATCTTCGACGATCAGCCGTACCCGATAGTCCGATTCGATCGAGGCATAGTAGTTGTTGAGATCCTCTGCGGCCACCGCGAGGGCGGCGTTGCTGGCCTCTCCGCTCTCTGCATAATCTCCGGAGAGCGGCAGCAGAACGCCGACGACGATCTCCTGAGCGGTGCCCTGCTGTGTGGTTGTAGTTCCGGTGCACCCGCAGGCGAAGATGACTGCGGCAAGGATGATGAGCGCGATTACCGACACCCTTCGTCTCATAGGATATTCTCCACAATGAAATGATTTAACCGTTCTGTTTTTATGTCAGGAGGCGTCGCGATGGGAATTCAATACGCAACGGTTATTAGCGCCTTGAATGAATATTCGACCATGCGGAATCTTACATTCGGTGTGATACTGGCTTTCCTGCTCGCGTTGCTGATCGCTGCTGCAGGATGCACTGCTGCCGACCCTTCGGCAACCGCTAAGGCCGGCGAGCCCGAAGGTTCGCTCAACGCCACCGTGGACACCGCGGTGGTCTTCGGCCTGATGCACGTGAAGATGCTCGAGGGAACGAACGAGGTGTTCGAGTACATCGTTTCGGGGGACAAGGACGAGAAGACGGAGTTCCTCCTCTGCATGGTCGAGGCTGATATCCTGGGCGACGAGATCTGGGAGGTCATAGGCACGAGCGGACAGGCGGATCAGCAGGTCCTGGAGAAAGAGTATGGTGCAACAGACGAACTGCGCACAGCGATGATCATCTCTGCCCTTACGCTCATAGACGAGTATGAGGTAAACGGAAACATCTCCGCTTCCAGCCTCCAGGCGTTCGAGGACGACGTCGAGGCGATGAGGTCGGCTTACGATCGGTTTGCGGACGCCTACTATGCCTCGCTCTCCGGGAACAGCAGGGAGATCTCCGGAGACGCCACCGCGGCCATCACCCTCCTCGCGATGCAGGAAGAGTTGATGAAATCGGTCGGAGAGTCGTTCGAGTATGTTGCACTGGGCAACGCCGAGGAGAAAGAGGAGTTCAACGCAGGAATGGACCGGTTCATGGCACAGGCAGAGGTGTTCAATGCTACAGCCGGGGGTACTGCCGCAGAACAGTACCCGGCGATGATGGACGCCGTAGCGGAGTACCGGTCGGCGGCAGACACCTTCTTCTCGACGTACGAGAAGAACGGAGAGATCTCGTCCGAGGCGTTTGACACCTACGAGGCCGCCGTTGATAAGATGAGGACGGCGTATTATACGCTCATGGCGTCGGTCCTGGCAAAGGTGTGAATACTCTACCTCCCTTTTTCCATGAGAGACGGGCGGTACACCGCCGGTGCCTCCCGGCCGGGACAGATCTTGCGATACTACCTGCGGGAACTTTTTCCGATAAACCACCCGATAACCTTACCGACTGCGGTGCCCGCAACCACGCCGGGCAGCCCGGCGAGCATCGGTCCCGCGGTCATCCCGAATGCCGCTCCGACTCCGACATACCCGCCTGCAAAGCCTGCCATACCTACTTCGTGTACCCTTCCGCCGTAAGTAATCGCTAGGGCAACACTTATGAACCCGATGGAGCATCCCGTTTTCCGGGATGACAGAGAACGAAAACATCGCAACCGTCCGCGACCTCATGGCCGAGTTCGCCGGCCTGACCGGCCTTGACCCCCCTCACGACCGCCCGCGGCGCTACCTCTGGACGGACGCCTACGCGGTCTGCAACTACCTCGAACTCTTCCGCCGAACCGGCGACGCGGTCTACCGCGATCTCGCCCTCCGGCTCGTCGGCCAGGTGCACCACACCCTCGGCCGGCACCGCGACGATGACTCTCGCACGGGCTGGATCAGCGGTCTTCCCGACGAGGAGGGGGAGGCGCACCCGACCCGGGGCGGCCTCCGGATCGGAAAACCACTCCCCGAGCGAAGGCCCGACGAACCGTTCGACGAGCGGCTGGAGTGGGAGCGGGACGGGCAGTATTATCACTACCTCACGAAGTGGATGCATGCGCTCAGCCGGGTGAGCCGGGTCACCGGGGACCCGGCCTATACCCGGTGGGCGGTGGAGCTTGCAAAGGCTGCCCATGCCGCGTTCACCTACGCCCTCTCCTCCGGCGGCAAGAGGATGTACTGGAAGATGAGCATCGACCTCTCCCGGCCGCTCGTTCCCTCCATGGGCCTGCACGACCCGCTCGACGGTTTCGTCACCTACAGCGAGCTCCAGGCGGCGGGAGGAAGGACCGACCTCTCGACCGAGATCGCCGATATGGCCAACATCTGCCGGGGTAGGAGCCTCGCCACCGACGACCCGCTCGGCATCGGCGGCCTTCTGTTTGACTTCGGGAGGATAGCGCAGCTCGCGGGCCGGGTCGGGTCCATCTCCGACGTTCTGCTGCCTTTCGTTCTCGGTGCGGCCCAATCAGGCCTCGCACGCTTTGCCCGGGGCGGGACGCTCCGCTACCCTGCAGACTACCGTCTCGCCTTCCGGGAGCTCGGGCTCTCGATCGGGCTCCGTGGGGTCGGCCCCTTCGCGGCACGGGTCCAGGAGAACCCGGACCTCTCCCGGCGGGCGGATGCTCTCATGCGATACCTGCCGCTCGCCGATGAGATCGAGCGCTTCTGGATGGACCCGGAGAACCGGGAGGCCGGCACCTGGACGCAGAACCGGGAGATCAACACGGTGATGCTCGCCACCAGCCTCGCTCCCGCGGAGTTTCTGGCTGTCTGAGATGGGTAGCGAAGGGCCGTGCCCCTGTCGAGACTCGCCGGCCTCACGAATCCCTGCCGTCCGCCTCAGGATCCGATGGCCTCATCTGTGATGGCGACGGGGATGGTGAGACTGTAGCGGCACCACCGGTCGAGATGATCCCGGGTATCCGGGTGATCGAGGCGCTCGAATAGGCAGGTACTTCCAGAACAGCGGCCTGTTCGGCGGAACTCGGGCGACCGGCTCCGGTACGGGCTGGTTGTGCCGGTATCGACATGAATTTGAAATCCAGGAGGGAACCGTCATGGGAAGACTGGACAATAAAGTAGCCATCATCACCGGAGCGAGCTCCGGCATGGGTGAGGCTATCACGAAGCGTTTCGCACAGGAAGGTGCAATGGTCGTCGCTATCGCGCGGAGAAAGGAGAAACTGCAGGGTGTCATCGACGAGATCACTGCCGACGGCGGCAAAGCCGTTGCCGTTGCCGGCGACGTGACCCGGGAAGAGGATGTCCGGAACGCCGTAAAGACGGCTGTAGATACATTTGGCAAGCTCGATATCGTCGTCAACAACGCAGGCGTCCTTGATAAGATAGATCCGGTCGGGGAGGTGGACGACGAGACATGGCAGCGGGTCTTCGATGTCAACGTGAACGGCCCGATGCGTTTCTACCGGGCGGCCATCCCTGAGATGTTGAAACAGGGCAAGGGCGTCTTTATAACCGTCGCATCCGTCGCCAGCCTCTACGGGATGCGGGGCGGTGCTGCATACACGGCGTCGAAGCATGCGGTTCTCGGCCTTGCGAAGAACACTGCCTTCATGTACGCGAAGAAGGGCATTCGGTCAAACGTCATAGCACCGGGATTCGTCGAGACCGAGATGACGGCGAGCCTCGGTACGGCGGATCTCAATCAAGAAGGGCTCTCTCTTTCGACGGCGGGTCTGGCGCTATCCCCCCGCAATGGATCGCCGGACGAGATTGCCGGGCTTGCCCTCTGCCTGGCCTCGGACGATACCAGTTATGTAAACGGGGCGACCGTGGTTGCGGACGGCGGCTGGAGTTCGTACTGAGGCGCACGCCGCACCCGGGTGGAGGGGTTGCCTGGCGGTGCCGCGGCCTGTTTGGAGGGGTTAGTGCTCCCGGATAGCCGCATCTCAAGCAGCCTCACGTCACAACGGGAATCGCCGGGTGGTGAGGGTCCTCCATCACCCAAAACCTTTTATGCAGAGGCGATGATTCCGAGATCGACAGGAGGAAAGAATCATGGCATCAAAACTGATGGATTACTTCAACAAACAGCCGAGGATCGGCCTTCTCAGCACCGCAAACAGGGAGGGAAAAGTCGATGCGGCAATCTTCGGTTCGCCGATGATGGTCGACGAGAAGACCGTCGTCATGGGGCTCGGGAAGAACCGCACGTTTGAATACCTGCAGGAGAACCCGAACGCCATCTACACGATCGTCGAGAGTGGAGAGACGATCATGGACTGGAAGGGGCTCCGGGTCTACCTGAAGATGAAGGAGTATGCGACTTCCGGGGAGATGCTGGAGAGATATCGAAAACAGGTCGCCGAGGTCGCTGGCGAGGATGCGGCAGCGATGATCCACGCCTCGGTGACGTTCGAAGTCACAGAACTGCGGCCCCTCATCGACATGGGCCAGGGCTGGGAACAATCAATCTGAACTTTTTCTCGAAAGCCTCCTCGCGAGAGGACCCTGCCGGTCGATCGTCAGCCGCTGGAGCGGGGGCACCGGGTCCGGGAGGTCGGGCTAGGTCGGGCCGGAGTGCCGCCTGCCATGTCGCCAGGAGCCGCGCATCTGTCGCAGCCCTGATAATCGCAGGTTATTCTTCATTCGGGGTCTCCCGAATACGCGCAACCGACACTCCAGGCTATACCCCCGCTGGTGGAAGAGAGTGCTCATCTGATGCCGCGAAACATCCGGAATCTACGTTCCCGCTCACTGAACAGGCCGCATAGTATATTTATGCCGTCAGCAGGCCGGACTTCATCACCTGCAGAAACGGCAACACCACCGTCGGATATCTTGTGTACCGGGCGGCGCTAATCCGCCCGGTATGCCGGACCCGATGTAAGCCGACATGGGACGGACGGTTCCATAAAAAACGTTAATTTATCCATTTTTTCCAGGATTAGTGACTATTTTGGCTCTGTTCGTGGAAGGAAAAGCACTTATAATTGGTAGGTGAGAGTTACTCATTAGAGAGGTCGTCCTGAAACCCTCTGCCGGGAGGGGTATCCCCCTCCTTTCTTCCCACTCAAAGCAATCCGGGTCTCTCGAAATCCTGCCTCCTGGTAGCCTTTATCCGCACCTTCGGTTGCTCATGCATCCCGGATGCGGCACGCGACTGCCGCTCAGGCAGGAGCAGGGATATCGTCCGGTGCGGCCACCGGGTGACTGCCATGTTCCGGCTCAGGCCATGGCACCGGACAAATCCCTGCATGTGAGCGCTTTGCTCTAGGCCTGCCCATGATGCGCAGATCGTTTTGGGTGTCCTCTGAGAAGATGGTGAAAGCATCAACAAGCATCAAGCCCATGGTCCCGCCGGGACGGTATGGGAGGACCGTGTGTTGAACGCGCCGCCGTGCATCCCGCAAGCGTCGAAGCGGTTACACCGGGGACAACCACGGTTGTCGATGGCGAATGCACTGCATCTCATAGATGGGGCGGTGAAAGCGAGTATAACAACGTAAACGGATTGAAGTGAAAGATATGACAACGATTGCAGTAATTGGTGGAACTGGTGGCCAGGGTCTCGGGATCGCGACCCG